>WYBB01000094.1 GCA_011526585.1 Deltaproteobacteria bacterium | reverse complement strand
GAGATGCGCCGCCTGGCGACGCCGCTCGCGCTCGCGCAGATGGGCACGATGCTGATGGGCGTCGTCGACACCGCCGTCGTCTCCCGCTACGACGAGGTGCACGCCGCCGGCGCGACGCTCGGCAACAGCCTCGCCTTCGGCGTGCTCGTCTTCGGCATGGGCCTGTCGATCGCCCTCGAGCCGCTCATGGCCCAGGCCCACGGCGCCGGTGAGCGCTCGCGCGCCTGGGGCTGGTGGCGCACCGGCGTGCGCGTCTCGCTCATCGTCGCGCTGCCGCTGTCGGCCATCGCGCTCGTGCTCGGCGCCTTCGCGGGCGAGATCGGCATCGAGCCGGCGATCCGCGACCACGGCATGGCCTACCTCGTCGCGCGCACCCCCGCCAACGTGCTGATGCTCCTCTGGATGAGCGCGCGCAGCTTCCTCCAGAGCCACCAGCTCTCGCGCCCGCTGCTCATCGGCGCCGCCGTCGCCAACGTCTTCAACCTCGTCGCCGACATCGCGCTCGTCGACGGCCTCGTCACCTGGGGCGCGGTCGGCGCCGGCATCGCCACCTCGGTCTCGACGCTCGTGCTCGTGCTCTTCCTGACCCGCGCCATCGCGTCCCAGCGCCCGCCCGCCGGCACGCCCATCCCGGCCGGCGACCCGCGCCTGCTCCTGCGCCTGGGCCTGCCGCTCGGCCTCCAGCTCGCCGCCGAGTTCATCGTCTTTTCCACGACCGGGATCCTCGCGACCCGCCTCGGCGCGGTCGAAGGCAACGCGCACCAGATCGCGCTGCACTGCACGACGCTGACCTTCATGGCCGCCGTCGGCGTCAGCGGCGCCACCGCGGCGCGCGTCGGCGAGGCGATCGGCATGCAGCGCACCGACCTCATGCGTGTGCGCGCGCGCGCCGGCTTCCTCCTGACGCTGGCGATCATGGGCAGCTCGGCGCTCTGCTTCGGGCTCCTCGCCGAGCCGATCGTCGCGCTCTTCTCGCCGAAGTCCGACGCCGTGCGCGCGCTCGCCATCGAGCTCCTGGCGATCGCGGCGCTCTTTCAGCTCTTCGACGGCACCCAGGTCCTCGTCTCCGGCGCGCTGCGCGGCGCGGGCGACGTGCGCTTCCCCTTCGTGCTCACGACGATCGCCTACTGGGGCGTCGGCTTCCCGATCGCGCTCGCGCTCTGCTACGGCGCCGGCCTCGGCCTGCACGGCCTCTGGTACGGGCTGACCGCCGGCCTCTTCGCCGCGTCGGTCGGCCTCATGTGGCGCTACCTCGCGATCGAGCGCCGCGGCGTCGCGCGCCTCGAGCGATGACGCTCCAGGCCGCTTGCGGGCTCAATCGATGAGCGCGTAGCTGAACGTGAGCAGCAGGTTGTTCTGGATCTGCCAGGCGTCGAGGAGCTGCGGCAGCCGCAGGATCTTGAGCTCGTAGCTCAGCGAGGCCCACTCGAAGAGCTTGAAGCCGAGCTTGGCGCCGATGTCGAAGTTGGTCAGGTCGGTGGCGCTGCGCTCGAGCGGGTCGTCGTTGATGAACGGGATCATCACCTCGGCGCGCGCCGAGTACTGGATGCGCCCCTCCTCGAGCTCGCCCTTGGACGCGACCTCGAGCACGGCGCCGGCCTGGATCACGTCGGCGAGCGCGGTGAGCTCGATCACGTCGGCCGTGGCCGCGTCGTCGCTGACGAGCAGCGCGCCGTCGGCGAAGGTCTGGCTCGCGCCGAAGCCGCCGCGGATGTCGACCTCGACCGTCTTCTTGGAGATCGGTCGCAGGAAGAAGCCGATCGCCTCCTTGAGCGAGAGCGGCTGGAAGCCGTCGGTCAGCTTGATCGACGTGACGTCCTCGGCGAGGACCTCGCCGCCCTCGCTGTAGTCGATCGGCGCGCCGCGCACGTCGCGCCCCTCGAGGATCGACGTGTCGAGCTTGAAGCTCGCGAACGGACCGAAGAGCGGGGAGATCCTGTAGTAGATCACCGACTCGAAGGCGAGCTGGTCGATGCTCTTGACGAACTCGTCGATCACCGGGGTCTGGGTGAAGACCTCGTCGATCTTGAGCACGTTGCGCCAGTCGATCACCCCCTTCAGGTAGTCGAGGCGCCCGAGCAGGTGCAGGCCGCCGGTGAAGGAGTTGCCGTTGGCCTGGCCGATGAAGTTGGTGTTGGTCGAGACCGAGATGCTGGCCCCGAGGATGAGCGCCGGGTCCCAGCCCTCGGGCTTCTCGTCCTTGACGACCTCCTCCTCCTTGGGGAGGAGCCCCGGGTCGGCGGCCGACAAGGCCGTGCCCGCGGTCGCGGTGAGCCACCCGAACGCAACGAGGATCGCCATCGTCAGCTTGCGCATCTCGCCCCTCCCTTTGCCGGGCCTCTCGCCCGCGTGCATGAACCAGCGCAATCCCTGCTAGCCCTCGGGCCGGGATCGGTCAAGTCGGGCCCCACCACCCCGACCGGTCACCTGGCGGCACCGTCGGTCCGCTGTGCGAACGCGCGCCGGCCGCCGATTGTAACTCCCGGCGCACCGCTTCACACCCGCCTCGGGCCTCGCCCCGCTCGCGCCCGCGCCGACAAAGTTGGGGCGCGCTCGGGATTGTATTCAACTTCCGCGCGCCGGCGGCCGACAGACCCATCAGCCCGGCAGCAATCCCGCCGGGGCCTCTCTTCCCGTCAGGGAATGAATCCCACTCATGTTCCAAAGGTAGGGCGATGCGATTCAGCACCGCGACGGCTTTGTCTTGCCTCATGGCGATGACCCTCGTGACCGGCACCCAGGTCGCCCGGGCCGACGGCGACTCGACCGTGACACTCGGCGTAGGCGCCGGGATCGGGATCCACAAGGCCGGCGGTCCCGACGAGAAGGCCGAGACCGCGTTCCTGAACCAGGCCAACGTGCGCTTCAAGTTCCTCTCGGTCTTCGGCGTCGACTACTCGGTCGACCTCGGCAAGAACGCCGACCTCGTCAAGCCCGACCCCGACGCGCTGCACTACCAGGCCAAGATGCGCCTGACCGCGCTGGTCTACCCCTACAACGGCGAGCACGTCGCCTTCTACTTCGGCGGCGGCATCGGCGGGGGCAAGCTCTCCGAGCTCTTCAAGGTCGACGCCGCCGCCAACAGCTACCACGCCGGCGCGGGCTTCGAGTTCCACCTCGCCGACCACCTCAGCGTCGACATCGGCTTCATGCTCGTCGCCCCCGGCGCGCGCTCGGTCGAGAATGTCGCCGTCGCGCGCGTCGAGGCCGCGCTCAACTCCGGCGACAGCGACGCCATCAAGAAGCTCGAGGCGCCCGGGCTCGACGACTTCGTGAGCCTCAAGAACCACGAGATCATGCTGCGCATCCTGCTCTTCCTCTGATCGGCGCGCCGACCGCCGGATCAGGGATCTTACGACCGCGCCCGGGCCGCTGGCGGGTCAGGGGCGATCTGCGGTAGAAGGAGCTGTCCAATCGCCGGCTGGGTGATCGCTTGCCCGTTTTCCAAGATGCGCTCCACTACGCCCTGACGCTCTTGCGCCAGGGGCGATTGCGCCTCGACGAGCTGTGCAGCGTCATGGCCCTCTACGGAGCGCACACCCTGCGCGGCGTCACGCCGGTCGAGCCCGGCACCCCGGCCAGCGAGCTCATCGATGACCTCGTCGCCGAGGTGCTGCAGGGCGCACAGGGCTCGCAGCTCATGGTCGCCTCCGACCTGGTCTCGGTCTTCGACCTCGGGCCCGGCTTCCAGGAGATCGACACCGACCAGGGCGCCGCCATTGCCCCGGCCGGCTTCGACTCCGGGCTCAGCACCGACATCGAGGGCCTGCAGGAGGACTCGACCGACCTCGGCGCGGCCGGCTTCGGCGCGCCCAAGGACCGCCGCATCTTCAAGCGCGTGCAGCCCGGCGCCGAGGGCAGCGCGCGCCCCGCCACGCGCACCCGCCTGGCCCAGTTCTACTCGGCCCACGGCATCGAGCCGACCGTCAACCCCGGCCTCGACCGCGACGGGCCCGCGCTCGACGGCCCCGGCACCACGCAGTACGCGCTCGGCCAGCCGATCGGCGAAGGCGGCGCCGGCCACGTCTACCTCGGCGTCGACCGCGACCTGCGCCGCTCGATCGCGATCAAGGTGCTGCACGAGAAGCACCGCACCAACCCGCTCCTGCTGCGCGCCTTCATCGAGGAGGCGATCATCACCGGCGGCCTCGAGCACCCCAACATCGTGCCGGTCTACCACCTCGGCTACAGCGACGACCTCGGCCCCTACTACGTGATGAAGCGCCTCGACGGCATCACGCTCGGCACGGCCCTGCAGGGGCTACGCCGCCACGACGCCGAGATGGAGGCGCGCTTCGACCTCGACCGCCTGCTCACGATCTTCATCGAGGTCTGCCAGGGCGTCATCTACGCGCACGACCGCCAGGTGATCCACTGCGACATCAAGCCGAACAACATCCTCATCGGCCACTACGGCGAGGTGCTGCTCGTCGACTGGGGCCTCGCCTTCGTGCTGGGCGACGAGGGCGCGCTACAGGCCCGCGCCCAGTTCTGGAGCGGCACGCCGGGCTTCATGGCGCCCGAGCAGGTCATCGGCGACTTCACCCAGTACGACCCGCGCACCGACGTGTGGGCGCTCGGCGGGATCCTCTACGCGATGCTCTCGCTGGCGCGGCCCTTCGTCGGGCGCACCAAGCAGGAGACGCTCGAGGCGGTGCTCACCGGCGAGCTCCTGCCGCCGTCGCGGAGGAACCCGCAGCGCAAGATCCCCGACGGGCTCGAGCGCATCTGCATGAAGGCGCTGTCCAAGCGCAAGGAGGAGCGCTTCCCGACCGTGGCCGAGCTGATGGCCGAGGTCGAGAACCACCTCGCCGGGCGGCGCCGCCTGCGCCAGCGGGTCGAGCTCGGCCAGCGCGCGCTCAACGACGCGCGCCTGCAGCTCGACGGGCTGGCCGGCACCGAGGCGGTGGTCGACGCGCTGCAGCTCAAGATCATGGAGGGGCAGCGGCGCTCGACGACCAACACCGCCGACTGGCGGCGCGACCTGCAGGAGCTGCGCGAGACGCTGGCCATCGCCTATCGCGAGGCGTGCCGCATCGGCGTCGAGGCGCTGGAGGCCGGCGCGCACCACCCGCCGCTCGACGCGCTGATGGGCGACCTCTACTGGCGGATCTTCAAGCGCCTCTATCCGGCGCGCGTGCCCGGCAACCGGCAGATCCAGCGCATGGCGACCGAGATGCTCAAGCAGCTCGCCAAGAGCTCGCTGCGCGCCATCGTCACCCAGAGCAAGCGCCTCGCCTCGGGCGGCGACGAGGCGCCGCCGCTGCCGGTCGATCCGCTCGCGCCGCTGCCGGCGCAGCTCAAGGGCATGAGGACCAGCACCACCGGTCCCGAGGCCGACCGCCCGGACGACACCAAGGACCCGTGGCTCGCCGCCGTGCTCTCGTATTGCGGACCGGACGCCAGCGCGCCCGACGCCGACCGCGACGGGGTCGCCTCGCAGCTCGGGCGCCGCCTGGCCTTCCTGAAGGAGGTCTCGCTCTTCCACGACGTGCCGGGCATCGAGCTCCTGTCGATCGCCGAGGCTTGCGAGAAGCGCAGCTTCAAGACCAACACGCCGATCTTCAACGAAGGCGACTTCGGCGACTCGCTCTACATCGTCGTCGAGGGCGTGGTGAACATCGTGCGCGGGCAGTCGGTGATCAACACCGTCGGCCCGAGCCGCTGCCTCGGCGAGATCGCCATCATCGACGGCGCGACGCGCACCGCCGGCGCGGTCTGCGCGACCGACGTCGTCGTGTATCGGCTGTCGGCCGAGCGCTTCAAGAGCATCGTCGACGACAACGGCGCGGTCGCGCTCGGTGTCATGCGGGTCCTGGCGCAGCGGCTGCGCGAATCGACCGCGCGCGAAGAGGCCTTGCGGCTCATGCACCGGCGTTGAGCTGGGCGGGCGAGCCACGACGCGCGCCTGTCGTACCACGTGGCGCCGACGGGGGTGATGCCCATCGGACCCGCAGGGCGGGCTCGCCCCAAGGGTGTAGCTTCGTTTGACAGGTCGCCGATAGCGTGTTTCGGTTCAGGGAATCCGAGGGCGGACATGACGCAGTCTGGGTTCCCCAAACAGTTCGGTCGATACATGCTCACGCGCAAGCTCGCGACCGGCGGCATGGCCGAGCTTTTCGTGGCGAAGACCCAGGGGGAGGACGGCGACGAGCGCGAGGTCGTCGTCAAGCGGATCCTGCCGTCGTTTTCCGAGGATGAGGCCTTCGTCAAGATGTTCATCGACGAGGCGTCGCTGACATCGAAGCTGCAACATCCCAATATCGTTCAGATTTTCGACTTCGACGTCACCGACCGCCAGTACTACATCTCGATGGAGTACATCCAGGGCGAGGATCTGCAGAACATCATGAAGGACGGGGTGGACCGCGGCGCGCCGCTGTCGATCTCGCAGTGCGTGTGGATCGTCATCGAGCTGGCCAAGGGCCTGCACTACGCCCACACCAAGGAGCACAAGGGCCGCCCGCTCAACATCATCCACCGCGACGTGACGCCGCACAACGCGATGGTCAGCTACGATGGCGAGGTCAAGCTGATGGACTTCGGCATCGCCAAGGCGGCGGAGCGCTCGACCAAGACCCAGGCGGGCATGGTCAAGGGCAAGGTCGCCTACATGAGCCCCGAGCAGGCGCGCGGCAAGCCGCTCGACCCGCGCTCGGACCTCTTCGCGCTGGCGACGGTGCTCTGGGAGATGCTGACGAACAAGCGCCTCTTCTTGAGGGCCAGCGACTTCGAGACGCTGACGGCGATCCTCAAGGAGGAGCCGGAGCCGCCGTCGAAACATCGGCGCGGCATCGACCAGGAGCTCGACGACATCATCGGAACCGCGCTGGAAAAGGATCGCGAGCACCGGCAGCCGACCGTCGAGGTCTTCGCGCGCGAGCTGACGCGCTGGTACTACAAGAACGTCAAGGACCCCGAGGCGGAGAGCATCGCGGCCTACATGGCGAGCATCTACGCCGAAAAGATCGCGTCGCTGCCCGGCGGGCGCCGCGCCGCGGTCGAGCCGGCGACCCTGCGCAACGACCAGAGCGGTGGCCGCAAGAGCGGGCGTATCGAGGCGGCGCTGCGCAGGAAGTCCGAGCCGGCGCTCTCTGCGCACGACAAGTCGCCGGCGCAGACCTACGAGGCCCCGGTGCCCGACGTCCTGCGCGCCAAGCCGCCGCGCCGCGCCACCCGGCACGCGCAGCCCGAGCCGGACTTCGCCGACGCGGCGACGATCCTCGAGGACCAGGGACCGAGCCAGGAAGAGGTGGTGCGCGCGCTGGCCGAGCGCAAGCGCAAGGCGGCGCAGAGCGCGAACAGCGCAGCCGCGCCGCGAGCTCGCGCCGCGAGCCAGGGGGGCAACACCAAGCTCATCCTGATCCTCGCGGGGCTGGCGGTGGTCGTCGGCGGTGTGCTGGCGTTCGTGCTCACGCAGTGAGGTGCGTGATGTGGTTCAAGGTACGCGCGTCCGACTCGGCCTTCGCCGAGCGCTCGAAGAAGCATTTCACCTATGACTTCCGGGTGGCCCTGCCGCCGGCCGAGGTCTTCGTCGCCGTGACGAGCCCGGTCGAGATGGGGCGCTGGCTGCCGGAGATCCGCGCGGCGAAGTGGGTGACGGCGGCGCCGCACGGCGTCAGCAGCATCCGTGAGGTACGCCTCGCGACGATCGCCGTGCACGAGAAGGTGCTGATCTGGGAGCCGGCGGAGCGCTTCATGTTCACGGTGGTGCGCGCGAGCGTGCCGATCCTCAAGCGCATGGTCGAGGACTTCCGCTTCGAGCCCGTGGCGGGCGGCGCGGCGACGCGCGTGCGCTGGACGGTCGCGTACCAGCCGCGCACGCTGGCGATGCCGCTGGAGCCGGTCCTGGCGCCGCGCTTCGCGAGGATGTTCGAGGCCGCGAGCCAACGCCTGACGCAGATCGGCGCCGAGGGGTTGCGGGCGTGATGCGCGCCCGGGCCGTGTTCGTCGCGATGGTGCTCGGCGCGGCGGGGTGCGAGGCCGGTGACGAGGGGGGCGACGGCCAGCGCGATCCGTGCGCGGTCTGCGCCGCGGACGAGCGCTGCGAGCCGGGGTCCGGTGAGGCGGTGAGCTGCGTGGCGGTGTGCGCGCCGCCGCGGCTGCCGAGGTTCGAGACGCTGCCGCTCGGGGCGGTGCTACCGCTGGACGAGGGCGCCGAGGTGGCGGTGATCGCGGAAGAGGGCGGTGACGAGGGCGGGATCATGCGCCCGCGTGAAGAGGACTGGCGCCCGGCGAGCGCGGTCGGCTTCGAGCGGCTGGGCGCGACCTGGGTGCACGCGCGCTGGCGCGAGGCCCCGGCGGCGTGCGCGGGCGGACCCGAGGCGTGGCCGACCTTCGCGGCGCGCTACACGGTGGTCGAGCGGCTGGCGGCGGCGGATGAGGCCGAGGGTGCGTATGACGCGGTGGCGAGCGACGACGCGCGCATCAGCGCATGGGCGAGCGGGTGGGTGGAGCCGATCGCCTGGGGCGGCGAGCTCGACCCGACCTGGCAGAAGGTCGAGCCGGCGCTGGGACCGGCGACGGGCGAGTGGTTCGACGCGGTCTCGCTCGGCAACGGCGGCGCCTTGACCTTCACCTTCGACCAGCCGATCGCGGACGGACCGGGTCTGGATCTCGCGGTCTTCGAGAACGGCTTCTCGGCCGCCTTCCTCGAACTCGGCTGGGTCGAGGTCTCGAGCGACGGCGTCTACTTCGCCCGCTTC
This sequence comes from Deltaproteobacteria bacterium, assembly GCA_011526585.1. GTDB lineage: Bacteria > Myxococcota_A > UBA9042 > PHBI01 > PHBI01 > WYBB01. Next base: position 100,498 of record WYBB01000094.1, on the reverse strand, counting down.
CCGAGCCTGTCGTGGCAGCGCGAGCCGGTCGCCGCCTATGGCACGCTCGACGCGCGTGAGGTGCTCGGGGTCGCCGGGCGCTATGCCGGCGGCTATGGTACCGGCTTCGACCTGGCGCACCTCGCCGACAGCGACGCCGTGCTGAGCGGGCGCGTGGATCCGGCGGCCATCCGCTTCGTGCGCGTCGTCGACATCGTCGGCGGTGACGGGCTCGACGCGCTGGGGCAGCCGCTCTACGACCCGACGCCGACCTTCGGGCCCGCGGGCTTCGACGTCGAGGCGATCGCCGTCCTGCGCGAAGCCGGAGCGCGGCCTTGAGCGTGCCACCTCTGCGCGAGGACGTCGCGCTCGAGCCACGAGACGACGGCGGCGGCAGCCTGAGCGATCCGCTCTTCGGGCGGCGTATCAAGCTCGACGCGCGCGGGCTCGGGATCTGTCGCGCGCTGGCGCGCGCCGGTGGGCCCGCGGAGCTCGACGCGATCGCCAGCGAGGTCGGCGCCCCGCTCGAGGTGGTTCGCGGCTTCGTCGACAAGCTGGTGGCGCTCGACCTGTGCGCGACCGAGCGCGCCGCGGTGCGCGTGGCCGAGCGGCGCGCGCTCGCGCGGGTGATGCGCGAGCCGGCGCGCCACCTCGCGACGCTGGCGGGCGCGCGCTTCGCCTGTACGATGTGTGGCTCGTGCTGCGGCGGACACAACATCGGACCGGTCTCCGAGGCGGTGCTCGACGGTCTCGGCGCGGCGATGGGCGCGATCGAGCCGGAGGTGCGTGCCGCGCGACGGATCGACAAGCCGGTCTTCGTCGTGCTGCCCGGCGCCGGTCGAGACGCGGGCGGGGGTGGCGATGCGCAGGTGATGTGTCAGGTCTCGGACGGCTCGTGCGTCTTCCTCGACGACCTCGGGCGCTGTCGCATCCACGCCGCGCTCGGCGGCGACAAGAAGCCGCTGCCGTGCAGGACCTTCCCGTGGGAGCTCGTCGCGACGCCGGGCGGCGTGCGCGTCGCGGTGCAGCGCGAGTGCCGCGACTTCCTGCGCGCGACCGCCGACGAGCAACCGCTGGTCGACGAGAGCCGGGCCGAGCTCGAGGCGCTCGTCGCCGCGCTCGCCGAGGCGGGCGGACTGCCGGTGGCGCGGTCGCTGCCGGTCCTGCGCGGTCGGGAGCTCGACTCGTGGGCGGCGTGGGAGGCGATCGAGTCCGAGCTCATGGCGATCGTCGCCACGTGCGACGGGGTGCGCCCGCGTGAGACCTTCGCGGCGCTGGCGGCGCGCCTGGGTGCCGCCGACCGAGGCGGCGCGGGCGCGTCCTTCCAGCTCTGGCGCGAGCACCTCAAGAGCCCGCTCGAGACGATGCGACGCGCGGCGCCCGCGCCGGACGAGCGCGTGCGGATCCGCATCGACGCGCTGGAGCTCGGGCTCGAGGCGTTGGAGCACGCGCGCGGCTGGGTGCTGGCGCGCGCGCTCGGCGAGCACGATGCGGAGGTGGCCCGCCTCTTCAAGTCACATCTCGAGCAGGCGCTGTGGGCGACGACGATCGTGCAGGCCAGCTCGGTCGAGGCGGGCCTCGGTCGCCTCGTCGCCGAGTGGGTGCTGGCGCGGCTCATCGCGCTCGTGCGTGCGCGCCGGGTCAAGCGCTTCCACGTGACGGCGCAGGACGTGCAGGACGGGCTGACCATCGCGTCGTTCCTGTTCCGGCACGACGATCTGCGGCCGCTGCTCACGCAGCTCGATCCGCTGACGACGGCGGTCTTCGTCGACGACGTGAGCGGGCTCTTCGCGCGCGCCGCCGATCTCGACGAGCCCGACCGCCGCGCCGAGCTCGTCAAGTTCTGAATGTCTCGCGCACCCACGCCAGCGACCTCGACGTTCGGCACCCACATGGCCGGCGTTGCGCGTTGGCTCCTCGCCACCGTCAAGACGATCGTGTCGGTCGCGCGCTACCTCATGCAGCGCGACGCGTCGCTGCTCGCCGCCGGCCTCGCGTTCTTCGCGATGATCTCGCTCGCCCCGTTCGTGGTGCTGGCGGTCGCGCTCGGCGGCCTGATCTTCGGGCACGAGGCCGCGCAGCTCGAGCTGCACGCGCGCGTCTCGGCCGAGCTCGGGCCGGCGGTGGCGGACTTCGTGGTGGGCCTCGCGAAGAACGCGGCCGACATGCGCTCGCTCTCGATCGCGACGGTGATCGGCGCCATCCTGCTCCTGTGGAGCTCGACGCGCCTGTTCATGGAGGTGAGGCGCGCGCTGCACGCGATGTGGCAGATCCCGCCGCCGGTCGAGCTCGGCTTCCGCGGCGCGATCCTGACCTACCTCAAGGCGCGCGCCTTCGCCGCAATCGGCACGGTGGTCTTCGGCGCGCTCTTGTTGGCGCTCCTCGGCTCGCGCGTCGTGCTCGACGTCGTGTCCGATCTGGTCGAGGACTTCCCGCTCGACGTGTGGTGGGTGCTCGAGCCGATCATCGCGATCGCGGTCGTCGCCGCGCTGGTGATGATCGTCTTCAAGCTCCTGCCCGATCGTGGGCCGCGCGCGTGGGCCCTGTGGATCGGAGCCCTGGCGACGGCGGCGATGCTCTTGCTCGGCCGCTCGCTGGTCGCGCTCTACGTGTCGGCGGGCGCGATCGATACCGCGTACGGCGCGGCCGGCTCGGCGGTGGTCTTCCTCGTGTGGTCCTACTGGAGCTCGCTCGCGTTCCTCTTCGGCGCGCGGCTGGCCTGGGCGCTCTCCCAGCAGCAGGAGGAGCGCAGGGCCGCCGCCGAGCGGGCTCAGCCCTGAACGGGGTGGAGCTTCGTGACGTCATCGGCCGGCTCCGGTCGCGCGCGCGAACGGAAGACCTTGCGGATCACGACGAAGAAGACCGGCACGAAGAACGGCGCGAGCAGGGTCGCCGCGATCATGCCGCCGAGCACGCCGGTGCCGACGGCGATGCGGCTTCCGGAGCCAGCACCGCTGGAGAGCGCCAAGGGCAGCACGCCGAGACCGAAGGCGAGCGAGGTCATGAGGATCGGGCGCAGGCGCAGGCGCACCGCCTCGAGCGTCGCCTTGACGACGTCGACGCCGTGGTCGACCTGGTCCTTGGCGAACTCGACGATGAGGATCGCGTTCTTGGCGGACAGGCCGACCGTGGTCAGGAGGCCCACCTGGAAGTAGACGTCGTTGGCGAGCTCGCGCCACATCGCCGCGACGAGCGCGCCGATGACGCCGAGCGGCACGACGAGCATGACGGCGAACGGCACCGACCAGCTCTCGTAGAGCGCGGCCAGGCTCAAGAAGACGACGAGGATGGAGAGCGCATAGAGGAGGCCGGCCTGGTCGCCCGACTGCCGTTCTTGATAGGAGATCCCGCTCCACTCGTAGCCGATCCCCTGCGGCAGCTGCGAGACGAGACGCTCGACCGCGAGCATCGCGTCGCCCGAGGACACGCCCGGCGCCGGCTGGCCGGTGAGCTCGACGCTCGGGAAGCCGTTGAAGCGCTCGAGCCGCGGCGGACCGTAGGTCCAGCGCGTCGTGGCGAACGAGGCGAAGCTCACCATCTCGCCGCGCGCGTTGCGCACGTACCAGCGGTTGAGATCCTCGGGCACCATGCGAAACGGCGCGTCGGCTTGCATGTACACGCGCTTGACGCGACCGCGCTGGATGAAGTCGTTGATGTAGGCGCCGCCCCAGGCCGCCGCCAGGGTCTGGTTGATCTCGGCGAGCGAGATCCCGAGCGCGCCGGCTTTTTCGTGATCGATGTCGAGCTGGAGCTGAGGCGTGTCCTCCATGCCGTTGGGCCGCACGCCGACCAGGACCGGCTGGCCGGCCTCGTCGGTGAGCTGCGCGGCCATGCCGAGGAACTGGTTGCGCGCCGCCATGAGCGCGTCGTGGCCGAGGCCGGCGCGGTCCTGGAGCTGCAGCGAGAACCCGCTGGCGTTGCCGAGCTCCATCAGCGCCGGCGGCTGGAAGGCGAAGGCCATCGCGTCCTTGATCCCCCAGAGCGCCCCGCCCGCGCGCGCGACGACCTGGTCGACCTTGGCCTCGGGCGCCTGGCGATCCTTCCAGTCCTCGAGCATGACGAAGCCGATGGCGGTGTTCTGGCCGGCGCCGCCGAAGCTGAAGCCCGCCACCGCGAACATCGAGCGCACGATCCCCTTCTCGTTGTCGAGGAAGTGGTCCTCCATCTGCTCGACCACCTTGAGCGTGCGCTCCTGGGTAGCGCCGACCGGGCCCTGCACCATCGAGATCAGGAAGCCCTGGTCCTCGTCGGGCAGGAAGCTCGTCGGCAGCTTCATGTAGAACCACGCCGTCGCCGCCGTGATCCCCCCGAAGAGGATGAGGTAGACGAAGGCCCAGCGCACCATGTGCGCGACGGTGCGGGTGAAGCCCGCGGTCATGCGGTCGAAGCCGCGGTTGAACCAGCCGGCGATCCCGCGCCGCCCGTGCTCGGGCGTGTGCTTCAGGAGCGACGCGCACAAGGCCGGCGTCAGGACCAGCGCCACGATCACCGAGAGCACCATCGCCGACACGATCGTGATCGAGAACTGCCGGTAGATCACGCCGACCGAGCCACCGAAGAAGGCCATCGGCACGAAGACCGCCGAGAGCACGAGCGTGATGCCGACCAGCGCGCTGGTGATCTGCTTCATCGACTTCTTGGTCGCTTCGCGCGGCGAGAGCCCCTCCTCGCGCATGATGCGCTCGACGTTCTCGACCACGACGATGGCGTCGTCGACGAGGAGGCCGATCGCCAGCACGGTCGCGAACATCGTCAGGGTGTTGATCGAGAAGCCGAAGGCCTGCAGCACGGCGAAGGTCCCGAGCAGCACCACCGGCACGGCGATCGTCGGGATCAGGGTCGCGCGGATGCTCTGCAGGAAGACCAGCATGACGAGGAAGACCAGCGCGACCGCCTCGAAGAGCGTGACGACCACCTCGTCGATCGACACCTCGACGAACGGGGTCACGTCGTAGGGGAAGACCGCCTTCATGCCCTGCGGGAAGTAGGGCTCGAGCTCGAGCACCTTCTTCTTGACCGCCGCGGCCGTGTCCAGCGCGTTGGCGCCGGTCGCCATGATGATGGCGATCCCGGTCGAGGACATGCGGTTGAAGCGCGAGACGACGTCGTAGCCCTCGGCGCCGAGCTCGACCCGCGCCACGTCCTTCAGGCGCACGACCGAGCCGTCGGCCTCGCTGCGCAAGAGGATCTGCTCGAACTGCTCGGGCGTGGACAGACGCGACTGCGCGGTGATGGTCGCGTTGAGCTGCTGGCCCTTGACGGCCGGCAAGGCGCCGATCTGCCCGGCCGAGACCTGCGTGTTCTGCGCCTGCACGGCCATCGCCACGTCGCCCGGCGTCAGGCGGTAGGCCTCGAGCTTGTGCGGGTCGAGCCAGAGGCGCATCGCGTACGCGCCGCCGAACATCTGCACGTTGCCGACGCCGTCGACGCGCGAGAGGTTGTCGGCGACGTAGGTCGCGACGTAGTCGGAGAGATCGACGCCGCTCATGCGCCCGTCCTCGGACACGAAGCCGATCACCATCAGGAAGCCGGACGAGCTCTTGTTGACCTGGATCCCCTGGCGCTGCACCTCGACCGGCAGGAACGGCACCGCCAGCGCGAGCTTGTTCTGCACCTGCACCTGCGCGATGTCCGGGTCGATGTCGGGCGCGAAGGTCAGCGTGATGCCGACGCCGCCCGTCGAGTCGCTCGACGAGCTCATGTAGAGGAGGCCGTCGAGCCCCTTCATCTTCTGCTCGATGACCTGCGTGACGCTGTCCTCGACGGTCTGCGCGGAGGCCCCCGGGTAGAACGCGTTGATCGACACCGCGGTCGGCGCGATGTCCGGGTACTGCGCGACCGGCAGGCCGAGGATGGCCGCGCCGCCGGCGAGCATCATGACGATGGCGATCACCCACGCGAAGATGGGACGATCGATGAAGAACTGGGCCATGGTCAGTTCTTCCCTTCGCCCTGTCCGTGGTCGGGGGCCTGCGCCTTCTTCGGCGCGAACGGCACCGCGGTCGCGGGCCCGCCCGGCCGCACCTTCTGCAGCCCCTCGACGATCACCTGCTCGCCGGCCTGGATCCCACCGCGCACCAACCACTGGTCACCGATGGTGCGGTCGACCTCGAGCGCGCGCGGCTCGACCATGCCCTCCTTGGTGACGACCAGCGCGATGGCGTCGCCCTTCGGATCGCGGGTGACGCCCTGCTGCGGCACCAGCAACGCCTCCTCGAGCACGCCCTCTTCGAGGATGGCGCGCACGTACATCCCGGGCAGGAGCTCGCCGGTCGGGTTGGGGAAGACCGCGCGCAGCGTGATGTTGCCGGTGTCGGGATCGACCGAGGCGTCGGCGAACTGCAGCTCACCCGCGTGCGCGTATGGCGTGCCGTCCTCGTGCAGGAGGCGCACCCGGGCCTTGCCGTCGTCGCCGCCCGGTCGCCCGAGCTTGCCGGCCGCCAGCGCGCGTCTCAGGCGCGTGACCTCGATCGCGGCGCGCGTGATGTCGACGTAGATCGGGTCGAGCTGCTGCACGACCGCGAGCGGCGTCTGATACGGCACGACCAGCGCGCCCTGCATCATCGACGAGCGCCCCACCCGCCCGCTGATCGGCGCGAGCACCTTCGTGCGCTCGAGGTCGAGCCTGGCCGCCTCGACCGCCGCGCGCGCCGCGGCCACGTCGGCCCTCAAGGTGCGCACCGCGCCCGAGACGTCGTCGCGATCCTGCTTGGAGACGACGTCCTGCTCGGCGAGCACCTCGTAGCGCCGCGAGCGCGTCGACGAGACCGAGAGCGCCGCCTCGGCGCGCATGAGCTGAGCACGCGCCGCGCTGAGCGCGACCTCGTAGCTCGCCGGATCGATCTGATAGAGCACGTCGCCGGCCTTGACGTCGCTGCCCTCCTCGAACTTGCGCTCGAGCAGGAGCCCGCCGACCTGCGGACGCACCTCGGCCACGAGGAAGGGCGCCGTGCGCCCCGGCAGCTCGGTCTCGAGGGTGACGCGGTGGGTGCCGATGGCGACGACCGAGACCTCGGGCGGCGGCATCTGCATGCCCCCACCCTGCATCACACCCTCGCCTCCCTCCGCCTGTTCACTGCACGCGCTGAACGCGCCGATCGCGACCATGGACGTCGCGACCGCGGACAGAAGAATACGCATATCGGCCCGCCTCCCCGCGGGCGCGATTCAGGAGCACGCGCCGCGCCGCAGGGGCGGCGGAGCCCGCTCGAAAATCGAATTGGAATCAGCCCTTCTGGGGCTTCTCGACCTTGAATCCGGCCTTGACGATCGCGTCGCCGAGCTTGGCTTCGTCGACCTTCTTGGCATCGACGGTCACGTTCGCCACGCCCTTGTCGAAGCTCACCTCGGCGTCGAAGACGCCGTCGATCTTCAGGAGCGCGTTGCGCACGGCGTTGGCGCAGCTGTCACACGACATGCCCGTCACCTTGAGGGTGATGGTCTGCGCGTCGGCCGGCGCCGGCTTGGCGGCTTCCTTGTGGTCATCGCCGCAGGCGAAGGCCGCAGGCGCGGCCACGAACGTGAGGGACAACGAGAGTGCGAGGGCGGAGAGGATTCGCGTGATCATCGTCTGGCTCCACGTCGCCGATGGTACGACGACCGGCGGCTTCCATAGCAGGACGCAAACCTGGATGCCAGTGTGCGGTCACACAGCGGTCACCGGCCCGGGCGGAGCCGCCTGCAAGGCCGATGAGCCAGGCCGACCCCATTGACGCCCCGGCGCGAGTCTGGGAGGGTCCGCGCATCGTCGACGCAGGAGATCGTCATGGGCGGCATCATCATCGTCTGGCTGATCATCGTCGCCGCGGCCACCTGGGGCGGCTACGCGCTCGGAAAGCAGAAGGGACAGGAGATCACGGGGCTCCTCATCGGCCTGGGCTCGAGCCTCGTCGGCGTGCTGCTGCTCGGCATCATCGGCGGCATCGTGCTCGGCGGGATCGGCACGGTGATCACTGCCGCGGTGCTGCCGCCCAAGGGCTTGAACGCGCCGCGCGCGGCCGCGGGCGGCGACGGCGCCCTGACTCAGCGCCTCGCCGAGCTCGACGAGCTGAGGCGCCAGGGCCGCATCACCGAGGACGAGCACAAGGCCGCGCGCGCCAAGGTGCTCGGGCTCGACGGCGGCTCACCGCGCACCTGAGCGCGCTCGTCGGCGGGCGGATCGGTCGCCGCACGGGTGGCGACGACGGCGTGATCGACAGCGGCGAGGATGGCGCGCGCGTGGTCGAGGAACACGCGCCCGCGAGGAAGCAGGGTCATGCCGCGCGGGGTGCGCTCGAAGAGCCGGGCCCCGAGCTCGTCCTCGAGCGCGCGGATCTGCCGGCTCACCGGCGGCTGGGCGACGTGCAGGCGCTGGGCGGCGCGACCCACGTGGCCCTCCTCGGCGACGGCGACGAAGTAACGGATCTGCGAGAGGCTCACGCCCGTGACAGTGCCAGCCCCCGCGCGCGGGTTCAAGCCATCGCGCGCCGAAGGGCGATACCGAGAAGGTATTGGATCTTCGACACGCGGTCGCGGCACGTTGCGAGCCATGGCGATCGAGATCCTCGGCACATCGCAGATCGAGCGCATGCGGCGCGCCGGCCGCATGGCCGCCGAGACCCTGGCGTTCGTCGGCGCACGGTTGAGGCCCGGCATGTCGACCGCCGACATCGATCGGCTCGTTCGCGAGGACACGGCGCGCCGTGGCGGCCACCCGAGCCAGCTCGGCTACATGGGCTTCCCGGCCGCGGTCTGCACGAGCCGCAACGAGGTGGTCTGTCACGGGATCCCGAGCCCGCGCGAGCACCTGGAGCCGGGCGACATCATCAACGTCGACGTCACCACGAACGTCGACGGCTATCACGGGGACACGAGCGCGATGTTCCTGATCGGCGAGGTGAGCTCCGCCGCGAGCCGCATCGTGGATGTCGCGCGTCGGTGCCGCGACGCCGGCATCGCGGTCATCCGGGAGGGCGCGCGTCTCGGCGACATCGGCGCGGCGATCGAGGAGCTGGCTCGCGCCGAGGGCGTGAGTGTCGTCGCGGAGATCGGCGGCCACGGCATCGGGCGGCACATGCACGCCGAGCCGCACGTGGCGCACACCGGCAGGCGCGGCACGGGTCCGAGGCTGAAGGCGGGCATGGCGCTCACCGTCGAGCCGATGGTCAACCTCGGCGGCGCCGCGATCCGGACACTCGACGACGGCTGGACGATCGTGACCGCCGACGGGAGCTTGTCGGCGCAGTGGGAGCACACCGTGCTCGTCACGCGCGACGGCTACGAGCTGATGACCGCGCTGTGACCTCCCGCACGGGATGATCAGGTGCCGTGCACGGGCTCAGGCGGCGTGATGAGCAGCACGCGCTGGAGATCGAGGCGGCACGGCGTGCGACCGCTCTCACCGGTGTAGCCGACGCCCTGACCGTAGAAGCTGCGCTGCTCCCAGGTGCGCACGCTCACTGGCGAGCGGCCTTCGGGCAGGGCGGCGGCGGCGAGGCAGGTCACGCGCGCCTCGTCGAGCGCGCGCCGCAGAACGGGTAGCTCGGCTTCACGGTCGGCGCGCTCGGTCAGCCAGCGTGTCAGGGCACGGCGCTCGCCGCGAAGCTCGAGCGCGACGCGCGGCCGGTAGTAGCCGCCATAGCCGGCGGGCACCTCGTCCCAGGCCCCGGCGGTCAGCGCGCGCCCGCGGCGCCAGCTCGCGCCGCAGCGCGCCTCCTCGTCGAAGGTCGGCGGCGCCATGACCAGGACGACGCTGTCGACCGGACGCGCGGGCCCGAGCTCGGCGACGCCGGACAGATCGGCCTCGACGTCGACGCTCTGGCATCCATGCTCCAAGGTGCAGGCGCGGGCCAGCGCGTCGAGCTCGGCCGGCGCGATCTCGCAGGTGCGCGCGCGCGCGACGAGCGCCCGGGCGGCATCGGTCTCGGCCGTCGACGCGGCCGACGCGACCTCCTCGGCAGGCGGCGTGCTCGGGGAAGACGTGCGCTCATCGGTCGGCGTCAGCATGGCCGGCTGCGCTTGCGCCTCGCCGCGCGTCTCGTCCGCGTCGCGCGGGCCGGTCGCGGCGATGGCGATCGTCGCGGCCAGGAGCGTCACGAGCGCCGCGCCGGTCCAGATCAGCCCACGGCGCCGCTCGAAGAAGCTCGGCCGCGGCTCCTCCGCGAGCATGGTGATGCGCTCCGATCGAGCGCGCGCCGGCGCGAGCTCGGGCCACTCCTCGTCCACCTCGTCGTCGGCCTGCGCGCTCAGGGTCTCGTCGAGCGCGGCGCGCATCTCGGCGGCGCTCTGGAAGCGCGCGCTCGGATCGGCGACCAGCGCGCGCGTGAAGAACGGCTCCCACGCGGCCGGCAGGTCGCCGTCCTCGCGCGCCTCGGCGAGCGGGTCGAAGGCCGGGTCGCGCCGCGCCGCGATGACCTCGCTGGTCGACATGCCTTCGAAGGGCCCACGGCCGGCGACGAGCTCCATGGCGATCACGCCGAGCGCGTAGAGATCGGTCCACGGGCCGATCGCTTCACCGCGCAGCTGCTCGGGCGCCATGTGCGACGGCGTGCCGACGATGAGCGAGCGTTGGCCGCCGTGCCCGAGGAACTTCGCCAGGCCGAAGTCGCACAGACGCACGCGCGCCGGGTCGCCGCCCTCCAGGAGGACGTTGTCCGGCTTGACGTCGCGGTGCACGATCCCGAGCGCGTGCGCGGCCTCGAGCGCCGCGAGCAGTTGACGCAGGACCGACGCGATCACCGCGTCGGTGGGCGCGGCGCCTCCCGCCTCCCAGTCGTCGAGCAGACCCTGCAGGCTCGTCGCGCCGGCGACGTACTCCATCAAGAGGTAGGGCACGGGGCGCGCGCCCTCGTCGCGCCAGGTCGCCCAGCGCAGCAGGCGCACGACGTTGTCGTGCCGGAGCCGCGAGAGCGCGCGCGCCTCGGCGGCCAGGCGATCATGGGCGATGGCGTCCTCGGCGGCGTCGACCTCGGTGCCGGCGAGCTTGAGCGCGACCGAGCGCCGGTCGGGCAGCCGGGCGAGATAGACGCGCCCGAAGCCGCCGGCGCCGAGGAGGGCGACGACGAGCGCGTCATCGATCATGCGCCCGACGAGCGGGTCGCGCGCCTCGTCGGGCTCGAAGGCGTAGGCGGGCGGCACGATGAAGAGGTGCTGCTCGCGACAGCGCACGCTGCTGCACGGCTCGGCGACCGCTCCGGGCAGGCCGCAGCCGGGGCAGAGTCCGGTGGTGATGTCGGGCGCGAGCAGCGGGTTCATCGATCGTCGTCCGTCGGAGTCGCGCGGTTACGACCGGAGGCGCACACCGGATATTCGATTGAATGTGGACGGGCCGATCTTCGGGGCGCCGCGTCACGCACGCACTGAACACAGGTTCCGTCATGACCGCTGGGGCGCTTGTCTCTATGCTCGCTCCAATGTCCTTCACAGCCCAGGACGAGGCCGAGACGCGCCGCCTCATCGACGCGCAGCTCCGCGGCGCCGGCTGGCAGGCCGACAGCGCCGCGCTGCGCCACGCGCTCGGCGCCCGCCCCGTCAAGGGCGAGGACCGCGCCATCGCCGAGTGGCCGACCGCCGAGGGCCCCGCCGACTACGTGCTCTTCTGTGGCCTCACCCCGGTCGCCATCGTCGAGGCCAAGCGTCAGGCCAAGAACGTCGCCGCCGCCATCGAGCAGGCCAAGCGCTACGCCCGCGCCTACGCCTTCGGCCCCGACGAGGTCCCCCCGCCCGGCCAGCCCTTCGGCGACTACCGCGTACCCTTCCTCTACGCGAGCAACGGCCGCCCCTTCCTGCAGCAGCTCCTCGAGCAGAGCGGGATCTGGTCTCTCGACGCGCGCCGCCCCGACAACCACCCACGCGCCCTTCGCGACTGGCACAGCCCCGACGGCCTGCGCGCGCTGCTCTCTCAGGACGATGCCGCCGCCGACCTGCGCCTCGCCGCCGAGCCGACCGACTATCTCGGCCTGCGCGACTACCAGATCGCCGCCATCCGCCAGGTCGAGTCCGCCATCGCCCGCGGCCAGCGCCACATCCTGCTCGCGATGGCGACCGGCACCGGCAAGACGCGCACCGCCCTCGGCCTCATCTATCGCCTCGTCAAGGCGGGCCGCTTCCGCCGCATCCTCTTCATGGTCGACCGCACCGCGCTCGGCGACCAGACCCACGGCGTCTTCAAGGACGTCAAGATCGAGAACCTACAATCCTTCAATGACATCTACGACGTACGCGGCCTCGCCGACCTCACGCCCGAGCCCGAGACGCGCCTCCACCTCGCGACCGTGCAGGGCATGGTCAAGCGCGTGCTCTATGCCGATGAAGGCGCCCCCACGCTTCCGATCGACACCTACGACTGCGTGATCATCGACGAGTGCCACCGCGGCTACAACCTCGACCGCGAGCTCTCCGACACCGAGCTCACCTTCCGCTCCGAGGCGGACTACATCTCGAAGTACCGCCGCGTGCTCGACCACTTCGACGCGACGCGCATCGGGCTGACCGCGACGCCGGCCCTGCACACGACCGAGATCTTCGGCCGCCCCGTCTTCGACTACGGCTACCGCCAGGCGGTCATCGACGGCCACCTCGTCGACCACCGCCCGCCCGTGCGCATCAAGACCGCGCTCGCCGAGGACGGCATGCACTGGGCCGTCGGCGAGACCGTCAAGCGCTACGACCCGACCCGCGGCCAGCTCGATCTCTTCGCGACGCCCGACGAGATCGACATCGAGCTCGACGGCTTCAACACCCGAGTCATCACCGAGAGCTTCAACCGCGTCGTCTGCGAGGCCCTCGCCAAGGAGATCGACCCCTCGCTGCCCGGCAAGACGCTCGTCTTCTGCGCCACCGACGCCCACGCCGACATGGTGGTGCGCCTCCTCAAGGAGGCCTTCGACGCGACCTACGGCGGCGTCGAGGACGACGCCGTCATGAAGATCACCGGCGCCGCCGATCGCCCGCTCGAAAAGATCCGGCACTTCAAGAACGAGCGCCTGCCCAACGTCGTCGTCACCGTCGACCTGCTCACGACCGGCATCGACGTACCGAAGATCGTCAATATCGTGTTCCTGCGCCGCGTGCGGAGCCGCATCCTCTACGAGCAGATGTTGGGCCGCGCCACCCGCCTCTGCGAGGAGATCGGCAAGGACTACTTCACCGTCTACGACGCGGTCGATCTCTACCGCGACATGCAGGGCTGGACCGACATGAAGCCGGTCGTGACCCAGCCGACGATCACCTTCGCGCAGCTCGCGCACGAGCTCGAGACCGCCAGGGACGAAGCCGCCCGCCAGCTCGTCGCCGACCAGCTCCGCGCGAGGCTCCAGCGCAAGCGCGGCCGGCTCTCCCCCGAGCAGGCCGACGCCTTCGCGGTCCTCGCCGGGTGTGAGCTCGGCACGTTCATGTCACGCCTGAAGCACGGCTCGCTCGACGAGATCGCCGCCGCGCTCGCGGCGGCCCCCGAGCTGCCGCGCTTCTTGGACGAGCTCGACACCGGTACGGGCCGCGCGCTCCTCGTCTCCGAGCACGCCGACGAGCTCCGCGGCAAGGAGACCGGCTACGGCGGCAACCAGAAGCCCGGCGACTACCTCGAGGGCTTCAGGCAGTTCATCCTCTCGCACGAAAACGACATCGCCGCGCTCACGGTCGTGACCCGGCGCCCGCGCGACCTCACGCGCAAGGACCTGCGCGAGCTACGCCTGCGCCTCGACCAGGCCGGCTACTCGCTCTCGGCGCTGACCACCGCCTGGCGCGAGCTGACCAACCAGGAGGTCGCCGCCTCGATCGTCGGCTTCATCCGCCAGCAGGCGCTCGGCTCGCCGCTCATGTCCTACAACGAGCGCGTCGACAAGGCGCTCGCCCGCGTGCTCGCCGCGCACCCCTGGACGCCGCCCCAGCGCAGCTGGCTCACCCGCATCGCGCAGCAGGTCCGGCTCGAGGGCGTCGTCGATCGCGAGGCGCTCGACCAGGGGCAGTTCCGCACCGAGGGCGGTTTCCAGCGGCTCAACAAGGTGTTCGAGGGCCGCCTCGAAGAGGTCCTCGGCGAGCTGCACGAGGAGCTGTGGAAGGACGCGGGCTGATCAGCCTTCGCCGTCGTCTTCGCGTTGGTGTGCAAGCTCCCGCAGGATCTGGCCGAGGCCTCGCTTGTCGAGCGTACGCGCAGACAACGCGATCATCGCGTCATAGAGGCGCCCCTCTGGATCCAGGACGATCCATCCGTTGATGTCGAGAAAGACAAGGGTCGCGTTCAGGCCGGTGCGCTTGTTGCCGTCGACGAATGGCTGGTTCTCGGCGATGTGGAACGCGTAGGCGGCTGCCATCTCGAAGAGGCCATCGTGCAGGAAGACCCCTCCGAAGCTCGCGGCCGGCGTCGCTATCGCCGACTCGAGCGCGCCCCGGTCCCGGATGCCATCCGAACCACCGAACAACCGGAGCTGATCGGCATGAAGGTCGAGGACCTCATCGACCGAGAGGAACACCGGCTCATCCGCGTCGCTCATTTTGCGAGCTTTCGAAAGGTCTCCGCATGTGCCGCGAGCGTTCGCTTCTGCGCGGCCGCGACCTTGCGCCGCCGATCGCCATCGGGGCGAATGGGGGTTACGATGAGGCGTTCGCCGTCCGTCGTGACCTCGAGCTCGGTGTCAGCGGTGATCTTCAGAAGCTCGAGGATCGGCTTGTCGATGATGATGCCGGAGCTGTTGCCGATCGTCTGGAGGCGCTTGTTCATGCTGCGTTCATAACGTAGTTGTGAACGGCCGCCAAGGCTCCGGTCATTTCCTTCGCGGCTTGCCCCCTTGCCGCCGCGATCGACATCGATCAAGGTACCCGCCGGCATGCCACACGGACCGGACTCGACATGACCTCCACGACCGACATCGTCGCCAGGCTCTGGAACCTGTGTCACGTCCTGCGCGACGACGGCATCACCTATCACCAGTACGTCACCGAGCTGACCTACCTGCTCTTCCTCAAGATGGCGGCCGAGACCGGCAGCGAGCAGCACCTGCCCGCGAACTGGCGCTGGGCGGATCTCAAAGGCCGGTCGGGCCTGGACCAGCTCGAGTTCTATCGCAAGCTGCTCATCCACCTCGGCTCCACGGAGGCCTCGCCGCGCGTGCAGGCGATCTACGCCAACGCGCAGACCTCGCTCAGCAAAGCGACGAACCTCTCGACCCTGGTGACGAGCATCGACGCGCTCGACTGGTACTCGGCCAAGGCCGAGGGGCTCGGCGACCTATACGAAGGCCTGCTCGAGAAGAACGCCGGCGAGAAGAAGTCCGGCGCCGGCCAGTACTTCACGCCGCGCCCGCTCATCGACTGCATGGTCTCGCTGATGAAGCCCAAGGCCGGCGAGATCGTGAGCGACCCCGCCGCCGGCACGCTCGGCTTCATCATCCGCGCCGACGCCTGGATCAAGGCCGAGACCGATGACCACTGGACGCTCAAGACCCAGCAGCAGGAGTTCCAGAAGAAGAAGGCCTTCTACGCGATCGAGCTCGTGCCCGACGCGCGGCGCCTCGCGCTGATGAACGCGATGCTGCACGACCTCGAGATCGAGGTGTACCTCGGAGACACGCTCTCGCCGCTCGGCGCGAATGTGCCGGCCTCGGATCTCATCCTGACGAACCCGCCCTTCGGCACCAAGAAGGGTGGCGGCACCCCGAGCCGCGACGACTTCACCTTCGTCACGAGCAACAAGCAGCTCGCCTTCCTCCAGCACATCTACCGGAACCTGAAGCCCGGCGGGCGCGCCGCGGTCGTGCTGCCCGACAACGTCTTGTTCGAGGACAACGTCGGCCAGAAGATCCGGGCCGATCTGATGGACAAGTGCCGGCTGCACACGATCCTGAGACTGCCGACCGGGATCTTCTACGCCGCCGGCGTGAAGACCAATGTGCTCTTCTTCCAGAAGGGCCAGGGCAAGGGCGGTGATGTCGGGCAGACCAAGGAGATCTGGATCTACGACGCCCGGACCAACATGCCGTCGTTCGGCAAACGCACGCCGTTCGGCGTGGAGCACTTGAAGGGCTTCATGGAGGCGTACGGGGCCGACCCGAACGGGTTGAGCGAGCGGAAGGACGCGGGCGAGACCGGGCGCTGGCGGCGATTCGGGCGCGAGGAGATCCGCAAGCGCGGCGATAATCTGGATGTGACGTGGCTGCGAGACGAGAGCGGCGGGGGTGACGCGGAGCTGCGCGAGCCGGAGGAGATCGCGGCGGAGATCCTGGAGCTCTTGCGGGTGGCGACCGAGGAGATGCAGGGGTTGGTGGAGGTGTTGGACAATGGGGTGGAGGCGTGAGTGGGTTGCCTGAGGGGTGGGTTGAATGTTCGCTTGGTGAACTTGTGGACATCCGAGATTCGCAGCGCGTGCCATTGAACGCTGAGGAACGAGCCACGCGTCCGGGTCCGTACGCCTATTATGGCGCCAATGGCCAGGTTGATACTATCGACAGCTATATCTTCGATGGAGACTTCGCACTGCTCGCCGAAGACGGCGGATTCTTCGATCAACCTGGCCGCCCTGTTGCATATCGTGCAAGAGGACAATTCTGGGTGAACAATCACGCCCACATCATCGCTCCCCTCGGAGACATGACGTCATCGTTCTTGGTCAATTGGTTCAATGCCTTCGATTGGATGCCATACGTTAGCGGGACCACGAGGCTCAAGCTCACCCAAGGACAAATGAGGGAGGCTGGTTTCCGGGTGCCGCCCCTCAACGAACAGAAACGCATCGTCGCCAAGCTTGACGCCCTGCAAGCCCGAGCGGACGCCGCGAAGCAAGCCCTCGACGCGATTCCTCCGCTGCTCGAGAAGTTCCGGCGGTCGGTGCTCGCCGCGGCGTTCCGTGGGGACCTGACCCGCGAGTGGCGGGCCCGCAACCCCGACGTCGAGCCCGCCTCCGAGCTGCTCGCGCGCATCCGCGCCGAGCGCCGCCGCCGCTGGGAAGAGGCCAACCCGAAGAAGAAGTACGTCGAGCCCGAGCCGGTGGACACGAGCGAGCTGCCGGAGCTGCCCGAGGGGTGGTGTTGGGCCACTGTGGAGCAGCTCTGTTGGGATGGCCCCACGAACGGCTACTCCGGAAATACGGACGGAGATGCTCGTGGCACTCTCACGATGAAGTTGAGTGCTACGACATCCGGCCAGATGCGTCTCGATGCGAGTACGACCAAGCGGCTGAACGAGTCTCTCCCTGCGGATGCCAAGTACTGGATGGAGCCTGGCGATCTCCTCGTACAACGCGCCAACAGCTTGGAGTACATCGGCGCAGCCGCGGTCTTTCGCGGATATCCGGAGCCCATCATCTACCCCGATCTCATGATGAGGCTTCGCACGACCCGGACATCGATCGGCGACCTTCTGTGGCGATACTTCAACAGTTCATTGTGCCGCGGCTGGTTTCGCTCCATGGCGACCGGGACGGCCGGCAACATGCCGAAGATCAATGGCGCCGTGCTCAGGAGCACGCGTATCCCGGTGCCACCCGGACGCGAAGTCGAAGCGCTGCTCCGCAAGATTGAATCAACTTTCGACGGCATTGCAGCGGCGGAAGCGAGCGCCTTGTCTCTGTTGACCTATCAGGAGCAGATGGATCGGGCGATTCTCGCGAAAGCGTTTCGCGGTGAGCTCGTGCCCCAGGATCCGAACGACGAGCCTGCCGAGGTGTTGCTCGAGCGCATCCGGGCTGAGCGGGTGGGCTCCGAGGGGGGTGGGAAGAAGAGGCGGGGGCGCGCTCGGTCGTAGGGCTGTTGACGGTGACGCGGCTGACGGTGGCGGTGCACGGATGTGGAAAAGCGGGGCTTTTCCACGAGCCGCACACCGCCACCTTGGAGAACGCTCCGCTGCGCTGCGCGTTCTCCACGAGCCGCTTGGAAAACGCCGTGCGTTTTCCACACCGCCAACGAGCCCCGGCTGCGGCGGGGTCTGTCTGGGGGAGAGTTGGTTTGTGTGGGGGTGAGGGGCGAGTCTGACTGGGGGTGAAAATTGCCTGGGTGGCACTTTCGGGTGGAATTGGGTGGGCGGGGTTGGTATGAGAGTGACATGCGACGGCGATATCGGGGCTCGATCGAGGTGGCGGAGCTGCTTCGGATCGATGGGCGGATTGCGGCGCTCGGGCGGGGGCTCGGGGCGATGCGCTTGCGGGTGGGCGAGGGCCTGCTGAGGTTGGAGGGCGTTGGGGGTGTGAAGGCGCTCGGGTTTCCGAATCTGGAGTCCTATTGCCGGGAGGCGTTGGGGCGGTCGGGGCGCTGGGGCTCGGATGTCCGGGGGTTGGCGCGGCGGTTGGCGGGGTTGCCGGGTCTGCGGGCGGAGTTGGTGAGTGGGCGGTTGTCGACTTCGATGGTCGAGCTGGTGGCGCGGGTGGCGACGGTCGAGGATGAGGGGGAGTGGATTGCCCGGGCGCTCGGGATGACCGTGCGGGAGATGCGGGCGGAGCTGAAGGCTCGGCGGGTGGAGACGATCGACGATTGTGCGCCGGCACGGGTGACGGTGACGGCGACGGTGGATCGGATCGACGCGTGGGCGTTCGAGCAGGCGCGCTTGATGGTCGAGAGTGTCGGCGGTGTGAAGGGCGAGGCGGCGATCGAGGCGATATTGGCCGAGGGGCTGACCGAGCTGATCGCGCGGTGGCCGGGGATCGACCTGCCCTGGGGGCTCGTGCCGGAGGACGAGGACGAACGGAAGTGGCGGGCGGAGCTGGCCGCCATCGAGGAGACGGCTCGGGCGGCGGTCGAGCGGCTTACGATCGTCGAGGCGGCGGAGTATGGGGGCGAGGACGAGATCGCCTGGCCGGAGGGCGTGGCGGCGATCGATGGGAAGTTGCGGGAGGCGGCTCGGGAGCTGGCTTGGCGGGACCTGGAGCTCGGTGAGCTCGGGCGCAGGGTGATCGAGCACGACGTGTGGAAGGTGCTCGGGTATTCGAGCTTCGAGCACTACTTTCGCGAGCGGGTCGGACTCTCGCCGAGCAGCATGGGCGCTCGGGTGGCTTTGGCGAAGCGGGTGATGGGGCTGCCGGAGATCGAGGCCGCGGTCGTCGAGGGTCGGATTGGATATGAGGCCGCTGCGGCGATCGCTCGGGTGGCCGGGGCCGGGACGGTCGAGGCGTGGATCGGGCACGCGGAGGGGCGGACCGTGAAGGTTCTGCGGGAGGAGATCGAGGCCGTCGAGATGATCGCGCGGGCCGAAGGCGTGGCGGTGGAGGGCATGGGCCCGCCCGATGAGGCGATGATCTCGGATGTCCGCGACCTCGAGCGGGCGGTGATCGCGAAGGTGATCGGCGAGGAATCACCGGAGTCCGAGACGGAGGCGGTCGAGGTCGAGGTGACGACGACGGGGCTCCGGATGTCCGTGGGTGAGGAGATCGGGAAGTTCTGGCGGACGCTGGAGCGGTTGCACGGGACGCTGGGGATCGAGGGCTCGTTCGTGGCGTTTTTGGTGCGGGCGGTGATGAAGGCCTGGGGCGGGGCGATCCGGGTCGAGGACGGCTACCGGGATGTCTATGTGAGAGAGCGCTGGCGCTGTGCGAGCCCGGTGTGCCGGAGCAGGAACGTCACGCCGCACCACGTGGTGTACCGGAGTCGGGGCGGCGGTGAGGAGCGGGACAACCTCGTCGCGTTGTGTGAGGTGTGTCACCTCGAGCTGGTCCATGGGGGCCGGCTCGAGGTGGGGGGTGTGGCGCCGGGTGGGCTCGTGTGGCGGGCGATGGGATGGGCGTCAGGGTGAGCAGAGATAGTCGACGGTGTGGGCGCCGAGGTCTTCGAAGGCGTCCGGTGGACCGACGAGCCACTCGTCGAGCGCGGCCTCGGCCCAGTCGGTGTTGCCGCGCATGATATGGGGTGCGCGGGTGAGGGTGTGGTCGAGGGTCGCGTCGGGCACGCCGGCGATGCTCCAGCCGTCGCCGGGGTCGACGGCGTCGAAGCCGATGACGTCGATGATGACGCCTTCGAAGGCCAGGGCGAGGGCGTCGTCGCCGTTGAAGTTGGTGGGCGCGGAGCCCTGGCCGAAGACGGCGTCGCAGTGGGTGAGGAGGGACTCGACGGAGCGGGTGTTGCAGCCGACCCATACGGCGCCGTGGGCGAGCGTGCCGATGAGCGCGACCTTGCTGCTCTCCGGCAGCGCGTCCCAGGTGGACTGGCCGTTGGTCAGGCGCCAGATCTGGTAGCCGGCGAGGTCGACCTCGGCGCCGGTGAGGTTGGCGATCTCGATCGCCTTGTTGAACGAGCTGCCCTCGACGTACTCCGAGAAGAAGAGGCCCTCGGCGCAGCCGATCACCGGGCAGCGTCCGCAGTCTTCGGCGCAGGTCTCGCAGGTCTCGCCGGCCGAGTCCTGGCAGAAGAGATCGCCGCAGCGCGGACAGATCGGGTTGGCCGCGCCGGGCGTCGGCTCGGGCGCGGCGCACCAGGCGTCGTCGTCGTCGTTGTCGTCGGCGTCGGTCGCGAGCGCGCCGAGGCTGCGTGCGACGCCGGGGCCGACGCCGTGCGACCAGGCGACGCGGTCGATCAGGACGCGGTCGCGCTCGAGGATCAGCGTGTCGTCGGGGTCGAGGGTGACGCCGCTCAGGACGTAGAGCTCGCCGGCGCCGAGCGGCATCGTGTCCGAGCTCATCACGAGGAGCGCGCCGGCCTCGAGGACGAGGCTCGTGTCGGGCGCGATGACGTGCAGGTCCTGGTGCTCGTCGCGCACGGTCACACCCGAGAGCTCGAGCGGCACGCCGGCGACGTTGACGAGCTCGAACCACTCGGGCCCGGTGGTGGGCTCGGCCATGATCTCGCTGATGACGAGGTCGCCGGGGCCCGGCTGGCAGGCGGCGCAGTCGGCGGCGCAGCTCACGCAGTCTTCGTCGACCTGGCAGGTGCCGTCGCCGCACCAGGTCTCGGGGCTCTGGTTGGGCGCGCCGGGGGTGGCGACGGAGTTGGGCACGAGCGCGCCGGTGAGGTCGGGCAGTCGGCCGTAGGACGCGCCGCGCAGGTCGTCGACGCCCCAGCCGATCACGTCCTGCAGGGCGCCGTCGGCGTCGTAGAGCCAGACGCGATCGTTGAGCCCGAGCGAGAAGCCGAGCACGCCCTCGGAGAGCGCGACGAAACCGCCGCGCGCCATCGTCGCGCCGGCCGGGAAGGTGTAGCGACCGCCGGTCGTGGCGATCGCCCAGCCGGCGAGGTCGAGCGTCGCGCTTTGGAAGACGGAAAACGCTGCGATCTCGACGAAGTCCGAGCCGTCGCTGGCGGCGGCGATCTCGTTGAGCGCGGCGCGCGGCGGGTCGCTCGCGGTGCAGGTCGCGGTGACGGTGAAGCGGCCGAGGTCGGCGAAGTCGTCCTTGCCGAGCACGTCCCAGGTCGTCGCGGCGAGCGCCCAGTCGTCGCTGCCGTCGACGACGTCGAGCTTGCGCCTGAGGGTGTGGTCGGCCGTCGCGTTGCTCACCGGGCCGATCGCCCAGCCGCTGCCGGGGTCGTCGCCTTCCAGGCCGACCACGTCGATGATCGCGCCGTTACGCACGAGCGCCAGCGCGTCGTCGCCGTTGAACTCGAGAGCGTCGGCGGTGCTCGCAAGCTGGCAGACCTCGGCGATCGGCTGGGCCGCGTCGCCGTGACAGACGACGAGCGCCGCGCCGTGGGCGAGGGTGCCGCTCAACGACAACGCCCGCGAGGCGCCTTCGGACCAGGGGCCGCCGTTGGTGATCTTCCAGATCGCGTAGCCGGCGAGCTCGACCTCGTGGCCGGTGAAGTTGGCGATCTCGAGCGCCTTGTTCCAGCTCGTTCCCTCGACGTACTCGCTCAGGAAGAGATCGGCGCCGCAGCGCTCGGGGCAGGGGCAGTCTGCGCACTCGGGGCAGCGCTCGTCCGGGTCGCAGCGCCCGTCGCCGCAGTACGGCGCGGCGGTCTCGGCCTCGGGCGGGAGCGCGCTGTCTTCGGCGAGATCGGGCGGCGCGGTCGTGTCGAGGTCGGCCGGCAGGTCCGGCTCCGTGGCGACATCGGTGTCGGTGGTCTCCGCGATCGTCGTGTCGCGCGTCTCGGGCGCGAGGTCGGAGTCGGTCTCGACCGCGGTGTCGGCGTCGGTCTCGACCGCGGCGTCGGTCTCGACCGCGGCGTCGGCGTCGACGACCTCGACCGTGTCGCCGCCGCCGCTCGAGCCGATGCGCTCCCCGAAGCAGCCGCTCATGACGACGACGATCAGTAGTCCACGACTGCTTCGCATCACGCCCCCCACGGCCGGGTCAAGGCCGCACGCAGGGAGCATGACAGATCGCGCCGGCTCCGGGCAAACCCCCGGTTACCGACTGTGGGTCACCAACCGCGCCGCCGCGAGGGCGCTGAGGTAGTCGCCGTCGGGCCCGTAGCTCGACTCGCGCCAGAGCAGCACCCCGCCGTCGCGCCCGAGCGCCGCGTCGAGCGAGTCGGTCCAGGACTCAGGCGACGCCAACGCCCGCACCTCGCTCCATGCACCGGTCGCGTCGCGCGTGCGCGCCAGGACGTCGACGCTGTACGACTCCGGATCGCGCTCGTGCCAGGCGACGAGCCCGCGACCCTCGCCGTCGAGCTCGACGGTGACCACCTCCGAAGGAGGCAGCGCACATCCCAAGTAGGGAGGCGCCAGGCCGTCGGCGACGACGATCTCTTCGCTCCAGCCGTGGGCCGGGTCGCGCGTGAGCGCGCGCACGCTGGAGCTGAGCGGCCCGTCGGGCTCGGCCGGCTCGTCGACACGGCGCCAGGCGACGAGCAGCTCGCCATCGGCGTTGCCCGCCAGCGAGATCGCGCCTTCGATCCAGCCGAGCTGGTCGGGCCGGCGCAGCGCGACGACCTCGTGTGGGCCGAAGGGACCGGCCGCGGCCGCGGCCCGCACTCCCACGAGCCGCATCTCCAAGCTGCCGTCGGCGTGATCGACGTGCTCGTTCCAGCCGACGAAGGCGCCGCCGCGCCGATCGACGACCGCCCAGACCCCGTCGACCCATGAGAGCCCTGCCGCGTGGCGCTCGCTCGGGTCCCAGCGCGCTGGCTGACCGTCGCCGAGGTGCCCGCGCACGCTGTGCACCGCGACGCCATCGGCCTCGCGCGCGAGCCAGACGACGGCGACCTGCTCCGCGCGCAGGTCCACCGCGAACCCGGCGTCGCCATAGGTCGGAACCGGCACCCGGGCCGCGACGATGACCGCCTCGGACCAGGTGCCATCCGGCTGTCCGACCTGCGCTCGCACATCGAATCCCTGGCTTGATTCCCCGGCGGCATGCACGAGCACGGCGGTGCCGTCCTCGGCGATCGCGAGCTTCATGCCGAGGGTGTGGTGGCCTTGTTGCGGGGTGTGAATCGCGCGCGGCGGGCTCCAGCCCGTTCCGGGCACGAAGCGGCTCGCCATCAGCACGTCCGCATGCCAGACGGCGACCGCGTCGCCTCCGGGTGCGCGCGCCAGCGCCAGGCCCCGCGGCGCCTCGGCGCTCCAGCCGTCGATGAGCTCGGCTTCGCTCCAGCTCGAGCCATCATGGTGCGCCGCGAAGATGGCGTGGTAGGGCGCCTCGTCGCGGTAGTGCTG
This sequence comes from Deltaproteobacteria bacterium, assembly GCA_011526585.1. Classification (GTDB taxonomy): domain Bacteria; phylum Myxococcota_A; class UBA9042; order PHBI01; family PHBI01; genus WYBB01. The sequence goes on along the minus strand of WYBB01000094.1, from coordinate 77,032 downwards.
CCACACGACCAGGCCGCGGCCCGCGTCGTCGACCGCGACCCGCGAGAGCACCGGGCGCCCGGGCAGGATCGGGCCGAGCAGCTCGGTCGACGCGACCGCCAACGCGGCCGGAGGGGTGAGCCCCGGCGTGACCGGGTTCGTGGGCGTCTCGGGCTGAGGCTCGGCGAGCCCTTCGCGGCGCTCGCCGGGGCTGTCGCAGGCGGCGAGCCACACGGCCAGGGAGCAGCCGATGAGCGGCACGAGCCGCGGGCAGGCGAAGGTGCGCATCGCGTCCTCCTCGGGTTCGGTGTGGCCAGACCCTACGAGGCGAGCGCGGTCGGATCAAGCCGAAGATCAGCCGCGCAACGTCTCGGCGAAGAGCGTGAGCGCGGCGCGCCACTGGCGCTCGGCGGCGGCCTGGTCGTAGACCGGGAAGTCCGGCACGGCGAAGCCATGCAAGGCGCCCTCGTAGAGCTCGATGCGGTGGTCGACGCCGGCGGCGGTCAGCGCCTCGCCGAGCGCGGCGCGGTGCTCGGGCGTGCAGGCGCGGTCGTTGTCGGCGCAGGCGAAGTAGAGGCGCGCACGGATCTTCGGCGCGCCGAGGTGGGGACTGTTGGGCTTGTCGGTGACGAGACCGCCGCCGTGGATCGAGGCGACGGCGACGACGCGGTCGGCGAGCTCCGAGGCCGCGAAGAAGGCCATGCGCCCGCCCATGCAGTAGCCGATGCAGCCGACCCTGCGCGCGTCGATGCGCGGGTCCGCCTCCATCGCGGTGATGAAGGCGCGCGTCTCGGCCATCGCCTGCGCGGGCGTGAAGCCGTCCATCAGCGCGAAGATGCGCTGGCGCTCGGCCGGGTCGGTCCACACGGTCGCGAAGTCGAAGGGCGCGAACGGGCCGGCGCGCCAATAGAGGTTCGGCTGCACGACCGCGTAGCCCTCGGCGACGAGGCGCTCGGCCATCGTGGTCATCGCGGGTCGGAGACCGCCCGCGTCCATGTACGAGACGACCAGCGGGAAGGGACCGTCGCCCTCCGGCATGTACTGGAGCCCATCGGCGACACCCTCGGGGAGCGTGACCTCGATTCGTTCCTGCATGTCTCAACCTCCTCCGTCGAGCGCCATGCGCACGAGCTTGAACTTGCCGCTGGGCAGACGCAGGAGCGTGTCACTCCAGATCCGGCCGGCGAAGCGATAGCGCAGCTGGAGCCCACGCGCGTCGTCGCCCTCGAGGAAGCGGCGCGCCAGGTCGAGATCCGCGCTGGGCTCGGCCGCGTGCGCGCGAGGGTCGGACTTCGCGCTGACGGCGAGGAGCTCGGCGTGGTGCTCGATGTCGCCCAGGATGCGCTCGGCCTGCTCGCGATCGAGCACCGACATGAAGACGTCGGGCAGCGGCGGCGGGGTGTCGCTGACGTCGCTCATGCAGGGTCCGGCGCAGGCTTGCGGGCGACGAAGCGGATCGCCAGGATCGGCGCGGGGCAGACCGCGACACACTCGCCGCAGCCGGTGCAGGTCGCGGGATCGATCGTCGGGCGCCCCGCGTCGACGGTGATCACGCCCGGCACCGGGCAGCGCTCGCGACAGGTCGAGCAGCTCGTGCCCCGCCAGGCGATGCAGAGGTGCTCGGCGATGGCGAAGGTGCCGGCGCGCGCGGGGCGGAAGGTGTCGCCGGGGCGCGGGCGGGTGCGGGCGGGAGCGGGCGCGGGCGCGGGCGCGGGAGGCGGAGCGGCGCGGCCGACGAGGCGGGCGAAGAAGGCGCGGCGTGGGTTGACGGGCTCGTCGCTCATCGGAAGAAGACCTCCTGCATGAGGCTCGGCGCGGGCACGTGGCACTGCTCGCAGCTCTGGCGCTCGGGGTGGGTCGTGCGCAGGCCGGGTGGACCGAGCGGGCCGTGACAGCTCGCGCAGGTCTCGCGCATCCAGCGCGGGTGCGGCATCACCGGCGGCGAGCCGGGCAGGAAGCGGAAGCCGGGGTGCGGGCGCGTGCCGATGAAGGTGTTGTCGCTCGGCGAGGTCGCGCGCTCGAGGCCGGGCGTCTCCTCGGCGACGTGGCACTGGGTGCAGTTCTGGTAGACGGGGTGGCTCATTCGCGGCGCGACGCGCTCGGCGATGACCAGGCCCTCGGCGTGACAGGCGAGGCACGCGCTGGTCGAGCGCTCGTCGATCGTGTGCGGCACGCGCGGCGGGGCGCCGTCGTAGGCGCGGCGGGCGGCTCTCGCCTCGCGGGTCGCGATGAGACGCGCGTCGCGGCCCTCGAGCAGCTCGGGCGCCGGAGGCTCGGCGGACAGGTGCGCGAGGTGGCTCTTGAACGCGGCGTTGGGTCCGCGGCGCGTGTTGGCGAGCTCGGACCAGGTCAGCGCCGGCGTGACCTCGGGTGTCGCCGACTCGGGACTCGTGCGCGCAGGAGCACCGGCCGCCGCGCGCTCGCGCAGCGTCTGGTGGCGCGCCTCGGCGGTGACGCGGGTGCCGCGCGTGCCGACGACCAGGCCGACCGTGCCCGCGGCGAGCACGAGCCCGACGACGACGTGCGAGGTCTTGACGCTCACGCGCCGACCCTCGTCAGGCGCACCGCGCACTTCTTGTAGTCGGGCTGCTTCGAGAACGGGTCGTGCGCCTCGAGGGTGACGAGGTTGATCAGCTTCGTCTCGTCGAAGAACGGCACGAAGACGTTGCCGCGCTCGGGCGCGCCGCGGCCGCCGATCCACGCGCGCAGCTCGAGCGCGCCGCGTCGTGACTCGATGCGCACGCGCTCGCCGTTGTTGACGCCGAGCGCCCTGGCGTCATCGGGGTGCAGCTCGACGTAGGCGCCGGGCATCGCGTTGCGCAAGGGCGGGATGCGCATCGTCATCGTGCCGGAGTGCCAGTGCTCGACCACGCGCCCGGTACAGAGCCAGAATGGATATTCGGCGTCGGGCACCTCGGGCGGCGGCTCCCACGGGTGAAACCAGATCAGCGCGCGGTCGTCCTGGGTGACCGAGTGGTAGAACTGGATCTCGCGGCCCTTGGCGACATAGGTGTCATCGAACTCGGAGAAGCGCCAGCGGGTCTCGGTCCAGACGCCGTCCTTTTCCACGACCGGCCAGCGCATGCCACGCGCCTTGGCATATTCGGCGTAGGGCGCAAGGTCCTTGTGCTTGAAGCGCGAGAACTGCCGATATTCGTCGAAGAGGCGCTCGTCGACGTTGACGTCGTAGTAGCGCTCCCACTGCCAGATCGGGACCTCCTTGCCGGCGGCGTCCTTCGTCTCGAAGAGGAAGCGGCCGCTCGTATCCTTCAGGCCGGGGTGGCCGAGCTCGAAGAGACGGCGCGCGACGGCGATCGTCTGCCAGCAGTCGTCACGCGCCTGGCCGGGCGGGTCGACCATCTTGAACCACTGCTGGGTGCGGCGCTCGGAGTTGCCGAACATGCCGTTCTTCTCGACCCATAACGCCGAGGGCAGGACGAGGTCGGCGAGCTCGGTGGTCGCGGTCGGGTACACGTCCGAGACGATGAGGAACTTGTCCTCGAGCCCGCTCTTCTTGCGGAAGAGCTTGTTCAGGTTCGGCAGGGTCTGGCCGGGGTTGGTGACCTGTACCCAGATCGTCGCGATGTCTCCGCCCTCGGCGGTCGGGGTGCAGAACGAGTCCCACATCGCGACGGTGTGCTTGCCGAGCTTGTCGCTGATGCGACCCTTGGGAAGATCCCAGATCTTTTCGGCCTTTTCGCGGTGCTCGGCGTTGTCGACGCGCAGCCCGCCGGGCAGCCCGTGCGCGAAGGTGCCGACCTCACGTGCGGTGCCGCAGGCCGAGGGCTGACCGGTCAGCGAGGTCGGCGCGTCGCCGGGCTTGCCGAAGTGGCCCGAGAGGAGGTGCAGCGAGTGCACCAGCGCGTTGATCGCCGTGCCGCGGGTGTGCTGGTTCATGCCCATGCACCAGAGGCTCGTGATCTTCTTCTTGGGGTCGCCGAAGAGATCGGCGAGCAGCTCGATGTCCTTGGCGGCGACGCCGGAAACCTCCTCGACGTAGGCGGGCGTGTACTTGTCGAGCTCGCGCTTGAAGGTGTCGAAGTCGATCGCGCGGCCGGTGAGCGCGGGCGGGCCGGACGGGTCCGAGGGCGCGCGGAAGTTGCAGAAGCGCTCGACGAAGTCCTTGTCGTAGGTGCCGCGCGCGAGGAGGAGGTGCATCACGCCGAGCGCGATGGCGAGGTCGCCGTTGGGCTTCATCGCGAGGTAGTGCTGGCAGTGCTCGGTCGTGCGCGTGCGCCGGGTGGCGATGTCGATGAGCGTGACCGCCTCGCCGCGCGAGCGCCGATCGACGATGCGCGAGAAGAGCACCGGGTGCATCTCGGCGGCGTTGTTGCCCCAGCAGACGACGACGTCGGCGACGTCGAAGTCGTCGTAGCAGCCGGCGGGCTCGTCGACGCCGTAGACCGACAGGTAGCCGGTCACCGCCGAGGCCATGCACAGGCGCGCGTTCGGCTCGATGTTGTTGTTGGAGAGGCCGGCCTTCATGAGCTTCTGCGCGGCGTAGCCCTCGGGGATCGTCCACTGGCCGCTGCCGTAGAAGGCGAAGCGCTCGGGCGCGGCCATGATGCGGCGCGCGATGGTGTCGAGCGCCTGGTCCCAGGTGATCGGCACGAGCTTGCCGTTCTTGCGTAGGAGCGGGGTCGTCAGGCGGTCCTTGCCGTAGAGCGCGAGGCCGACGTGGTAGCCCTTGACGCAGAGCAGGCCCTTGTTGACGGCGGCCTCGACGTCGCCCTGGATCGCGACGACGCGGCCGTCGCGCACGCCGACGCGCACGTGGCAGCCGGTGCCGCAGAAGCGGCAGGGGGCCTTGTCCCACTTGGGCGCGGCCTCGGTAGGAGCGGCGTCGGCGTCGGGCGCGGCGGCGTGGGAGGTCGAGCCGGCGGCGAGGCGCTGGGCGGCGACGGTGGCGGCCGCGAGCGCGCTGGCCCGGAGGAAGTCGCGGCGGTCGATCATACCTGAGCTCCATGGTGGCGACGGTCGTCTTCCGAGGGGTCGATCGAGATCCACACGAGATCGATCCACTGCACGCCCGGCAAGGCGCGCAGCCACGCCCAGGCAGCCTCGTCGGCCTGGCGCGAGGGCGTATCGAGCGCGACCGGCAGGCGCGTGCCGATGAGCTCGCCGGGCGTCGTGCGGAGATCGGCGGCGAGCGCGCTGCGCAGGGCCGGCTCGTGGCTGGGATCGATCGTGAGGAGCAGGCCGCTAACCGGCATGGCTCACCTCGGCGGCGTGGTGGGGCTCGGCGTCGTCGGGCAGCGGCGGGGCGTTGGGCGCGCGCTCGCGGCCGGCGAGGATCGGGCCGGCGATCTTGAGCGCGATGGTCAGCACCATGAGCCCGAAGGCCCACATGCCGGCGGTGACCTTCCACTCGGTCAGGCTCGGGGTGTACTCGACGACCTCGTGCAGGGTGCTGGGCACGAAGCCTGGGATGATGAGGCCCATGCCCTTCTCGATCCAGACGCCGGCGAAACAGAGCGCGCAGGCGGTGACGACGAGGCGCGGGTGGGAGAGGGTCCTGGGGACGAGGAGGAGCGCGGCGGCGGCGACGTTGAAGACCAGCGCGGTCCAGACCCAGGGCACCAGCGCCGTGTGCCCGTGCAGGCCGGTGAAGAGGTACTCGAGCGGGGCCGAGTGCGCGCCGCCGGCGTAGAGCTCGGTGAAGAGCTCGGAGACGAACATGAAGAGGTTGATGAGCACGGTGATGCGCATCACGTTGACGAGGGTGCGGATCGGGCTGTCGGAGATGTGGAAGAGCTTCGTGCGCCTGAGCGCGTAAAGGAGCGCGACGATGAAGGCCGGCCCGGCGATGAAGGCGGTGACGAGGAAGCGCGGCGCGAGCAGCGCGGAGTTCCAGAACGGGCGGCCGCCGAGGCCGGCATAGAGGAAGGCGGTCACCGTGTGGATCGAGATCGCCCAGACGATCGAGAGCAGCACGAAGGGCACGTACCACTTCGGGTTGGGCACGCGGCCCTGGAAGCGGCAATAGAGGATGTAGCCGCAGACGTGCAGGTTGAGCAGCAGATAGCCCGAGAGCACGATCACGTCCCAGGTCAGCATCGACGAGGGCCAGTTGAATTTGCCGACCGGCGGGATCATGTGCCAGAGGCGGTCGGGGCGGCCGAGGTCGACGATGACGAAGCCGAGCGACATGAAGATCGCCGCGATGGCGACGAGCTCGCCGATCATGACGACGTGGTGCATCTCGCGGTCTTTGTAGAGATAGGCGGGGATCACCATCATCACGCCGCCGGCGGCGAGGCCGACGGTGAAGGTGAAGTTGGCGATGTAGAGGCCCCACGAGACGTGGTCGCTCATGTTGGTGACGACCATGCCGTCGCTGACCTGGTGCGCCCAGGCGTTGACGCCGACGAGCCAGACGGCGGTGAGCCCGATCATCCAGGCGTAGAAGCGCCAGGACCCGTCGAAGGCGAGCCAGAGCATGCGCGCGAGGAAGCGGATGTAGCCCATCGCTGAACCCCCGTTCACTCGTCGAAGAAGTAGAAGAAGGAGGGCTTGGTGCCGAGCTCCTCCTTGAGCACGAAGACGCGCTTGTTCTCGAGGATCCAGCGGATCTCGCTCTGGGGGTCGAGGAGGTTGCCGAAGACGCGCGCGCCGGTCGGGCAGGCCTCGAGGCAGGCGGGCAGGCGACCCTCGCGCGTGCGGTGCAGGCAGAAGGTGCACTTCTCCATGACGCCCTGCGGGCGGATGCGGTTGGAGAGGTAGCCCTGGTCGGGGTTGACCTCCTCGGCGGGCACGACGGGCTTCGTCCAGTTGAAGCGGCGTGCGTGGTAGGGGCAGGCGGCCTCGCAGTAGCGGCAGCCGATGCACCAGTTGTAGTCGACGACGACGATGCCGTCCTCCTCCTTCCAGGTGGCCTCGACCGGGCAGACGTCGACGCAGGGCGGCTCGTCGCACTGCTGGCACTGCACCGGCAGGTAGTACTTGTCGGGCTGGGGCACGGGCTCGTCGTAGTCGGCGCGGCCGCGCTCGAGATCGATCGAGCCCTTGTCCATCTCGAGCACGCGGATGTAGCTCTGATAGCCGGCGCGGTCGTGGTTGTTCTCGACGTGGCAGGCCTCGACGCACTTGCGGCAGCCGATGCAGATCGAGAGGTTGAGCGCGTAGCCGAACTTGACGCCGGGGATCGGCCTGGGGTCCTTGATGGTGACGTCGGCGCCGTAGTCGCGCCGGGTCTCGGCTTCGAGGCGCGCGATGACCTCCTTCAGATCGTCGGGGCCGAGCTCGTGGTAGTGGTTCTGCAGGAACTCGTCGAGCGAGCGCTCGCGCGCGAAGGAGAAGATCGGGCTCACCGCCTTGGCGAAGGCGGCGGCGCCGAGCGTGATCCCGGCGAGCTTGAGCAGGCTCCGGCGCTTGTCGCTCGCGGGCGGAGGCGGGGGCGGCGGCTCGAAGGAGGGCGGCGCGGGCATCAGTGTGCTCCCGGGTCGTGAGGGAGATCGATCGGGCCGCGCGCGGGGATCATGCCCGGGTAGGCGGGCGCGTGCGGGTCGTGGCAGGTGGTGCAGGCGTGGCGCTCGCGCGGGCCGCGTGAGCGATCCCAGTAGCCGCGCATGCCGCCGTGGCTGCCGCGATCGTAGTCGCGTGACTGCGGGCCGTGGCACTGGCGACAGAGGGTCTGGACCTCGGTGTAGGGCAAGGAGGTGCCGTCGGCGAGGTGCAGGGTGGCGTAATCGGGAGCTTGATGGCAGGCGCGGCAGGCGAGCTCGCCGTGGCGGGTGACCAGCCCCTGGTGAAAGCGCGTGAGCGGCTGGCCGACCTTGCGCGTCGGCTCGCCGAGACCGAGCGAGTGACAGGTCGCGCAGCCGACGGTGACCGGTCGGCCGAGGGCGTCGACCTGATCGGTGGCGACGCGCGGGGGCGCGGCGGGGCGGGTGATGGTGACGGGGTGCGTCGGCACGGGCAGGTAGACCGCGGCCGGCGGGACCGGCGCGTCGGCGCAGCGAACGAACCCCAGTGCGAAGAAGAGCGCCGCGATGGCGGGCAGCTGTGGCAGTCTCGCCATGGACCGCAGTCTGACCGAAGTCACACGATTCGCCAACTCGCCGCGGTGGGCTCCAGGTGCCGGGGCATGGATCCGAATCGGCGTGGGTTGCGATCGGGTCGGCTCACCGCCAGAGCCGCGCACAACACGATGTCTGCACTCTTCAAGAAGTACGCCTGGGTCGTGAACCTGGTGGCGCTCGCATTGCTCGCCCTGGTCGCCGCGGGGCCGCTGACCGACGCGATCCGCGCGGCGCTGTTTCGGCTCCCGTCGGCGCAACGCCTGGTGAGCGCGCACGCCGGCGACGCTGACGCGGTGGTGCAGTCGAACAGCCTCGGACGCGTCCGCGGGGAAGACCCGAGCGCCGCGCTGGTCGAGCGGCGGGTCTTCAACCTGGCCGGGCCGAAGCCGCCGCGAGCACCCCCACCGCCGGTGCCGACGAAGCCCGCCGAGGAGCAACCCGCGCGGGGCGTGCTCGTCGAGTCGGAGCTGCCGATCGATCTCCTCGGCACGCTGGTGTCCAGCGGCGGCGAGCACGACTACGCGACGCTGCGGGTGGACGGGAAGCCGCGCGTGACGCAGCCGGGCAGGACGTTGATGGGGGGCAAGGCGAAGGTGGTCAAGATCGCCCCCGGACACATCGTGCTGCACGAGCGCGGGGAGGGCTTCACCTATGTCGTGCTCGAGGAGGAGGCGCCGCCGGCGCCGGTGGCGGCGAGGTCAGGCGGCGTGGCCTCGGCGCCGCGCGCGACCGGCACGGGCTTGCGCGGGGCGGTGCAGCGACAGGGACCCGCCGCCTACCGAGTGGACCGTGGGGCGCTGACGCGGGAGCTCGGCGACGCGGCGCGGTTGAGACGCGAGGCGCGCTCGGTCGTGGGTCATCATGGCGGGCGACCCGTCGGGACCAAGCTCATCGGCGTGCGCCCGGGCTCGGCGCTGCGCGCGCTGGGGATCCGCAGCGGTGACATCGTCACGGCGGTCGGTGGCCAGCCGTTGCCGCAACGAGACGGCGCGCTGGTGCTCCTTCAGCGGCTCGCGGGCGCGGCGCGGACCAAGGTCGAGATCATCCGGCGCGGGCGACCCAAGACGCTGAGCTACGAGGTGCGCTGAGAGGCCGTGGCGCGCGGCCGCTCAGGTGGCTGGGTCGACGGTCGCGCGCAGGCCGTCTTCGAGCGGGCGCGGAGAGAAGCCGAGGTCGCGGCGGGCGGCGCTGGTGTCGTAGCGGACCCAGATCGGCAGCGGCAGCGGGACGAGCCAGGCGAGGCGCCGGCCGTCGCGATCGGGGCGGTCCGAGAGCGCACGTCGCATCGTGCGCATGAAGCGGTGCTGCGAGACCGGCGGGCCCGTGACGTTGTAGGCCTTGCCGATCGAGGCGGCGTTGGCGAGCGCGCCGACGACCGCACGCGCGACGTCGCCGGCGTGCACCCAGGGGACGCCGACGGTCGGCACGAGCTCGAGGCGGCGCGAGGTGAGCTTGTGGCGCAGGCGCGCCGTGGCCTTTTCGTCGCGCTCGCCGTAGATCGGGCCGGGGCGGAGGGTGGTGAGGTCGATGCCGTGGGCGCGCGCGCGCTCCCAGGCGATGTTCTCGGAGAGGGTCTTGGTGCGCGCGTAGCGCCAGTTGGTCGTGGCGTCCGACCAGTTGAAGCGGCGCTTGTCGGTGTCGTAGGGGCGCGCGTCCTCGCGCATGGCGGCGAAGAGGCGGGTGCGATAGACGGCGGTGGTCGAGATGTGCACGACGCGCTCGACGCCGGCGTCGTGGGCGGCGTCGAAGAGGTCGTGCATGCCCTGGCAGTTGACGCGCTCGAAGGTGGCCATGTCGGCGGTGTTGCCGGCCTGCGCGGCGTTGGAGACCACGGTGGCGACGCCGGCGAAGGCGGCGACGAGGCTCGCCTTGTCGGTGAGGTCGGCCTTGACCATCCTCGCGCCGCGCTCGACGAGCCAGGCGCCCTTGGCGGGTGTGCGCACGGCGCCGATCACCTCGGCGCCGGCGTCGAGGAGGGCGAGCGCGATGTGCGAGCCGAGAAAGCCGGTGGCGCCGGTGACCACGACGGGGCGACCGGCGAGAGGGCGCGAGGGGTCGGGCATCCGATCCGCCATCAGGCGGCCTTGGATACGACGAGGTGCTGCTTCTTGAGGCGGTCCTCGAGCTCCTTCTGTTTGTGCTCGGGCATCTTGCCGACGGGGTGATCGTCGGAGCCGTCGGCGCTCGTGCAGCCGAAGACCTGGAACGGGTTCTCGAGCGCGTCGACCACGCTCTTGATGCCGTGGCCGGCGCTGAGTCCGTCGTCGATGCGCTCGTCGTAGGTGAAGCGCAGCGGGATCACCCTCTTGATGACCACCTGCCCGTCCTCGACGACGGCGCGCTCCTCCATGCGACCGATCATCAGGAAGAGCGGGCAGGTGCCCCACTCGTAGAGGTGATGGTAGCCGGCCTTCATGCCGACCGAGCCGAGGTTGGCGGCGAAGAGCGACGTGTAGAAGCCGTCGTTCTTGATGAAGCCGGCCGGCAGGAGGTTGTAGTAGTCCATGAGCTTGAAGACCTTGACCGCGAAGACCATGATCGGGCGCGGGATCTTCGAGAAGAGGCCGACCTCCTTGTCGGTGTAGGTGACGGCGTCGGAGCGCTCGACCTTGATGCTGGCGTTGAGCGCGTCGCAGAGGTCCTTGAGGGACTCCTGCTCGGTGAGCTCGCGCTTGACCGCGGTGAGCTTGGCGGCGCGGTTGAGCTTCTCGCGCTTCATCGAGAAGGTCACCCACACGCCCTTGCGCTGGTAGAGGCGCCGACCGACGACGAAGCGGTTCATCGAGGGGTTGTGGCGCATGCCGTGGCCGACGGCGGCGACGATGGCGTGCTGCATGTCGCAGTGGAAGCGCTCGTTGACGACCTTCAGGTAGCGGAGGAGATCGTCGGCGACGACGTACTCGTCGTAGAGCACGTAGGACTCGTTGCGCGTCGGCATGATGTGCAGCATCACCTTGCGATAAGGGTGGATGTTGCCGAGATAGGTGCCATCCGAGCGCGACTTCTTGAGGTTGAGCACGGTGAGCAGGACGATGAACGCGCCGATGATGATGAGCCAGGTCATGGAACGAGCCTCCGCGGACGGCGCGGACCATCCTTTAATAGAGAGGGTGGGTCAAGTCGGGTCGTGCGGTTCGTCCTGGTGGACGGAGCGGAGGTAGCATGGCGATCACCCACGGGCTCGTGCGCGCGCTCGAGCAGGCGGCGCTGGAGGAGGCCGCGGCGCTCAAGAGCCGCTACGTCGGGCGGATCCAGGCGGTGCTGGAGGCGGTCGAGCCGGCGCTCTCGCCGCTGGAGCTCTCGGTGGGGCTCGGCGTGGACGCGCCCGACAAGACGCGCTCGGTGGTGTCGCGCTGGCTGTCGGCGTCGCCGAGGAACCTGAAGGCGGTGCCGGACGAGGCGCTGCGCGCGCTCTTCGATCGGCTGGTCGAGGGGCAGGCGGTGATGGCGGTCGGGCCGGCGCTGCAGACGGCGAGCGGGGCGTCGTTGCGGCAGCTCACCTTCTGCGAGGACTGGGAGGCGGCGCGGCTGGGCGAGCACTGGCAGGTGGTGCGGCTCGGGGTGTCGGGAGGGGTCGAGCTCACACGCGCGGCGGGCGACGGTGGCGACGCGATGTTCGACTGGTCGGGCGGCGCGTCGTCGCCCACGGGGCCCACGGGGCCCGCGACGAGGGCGACGGCGACGACGACGGTGAGTGGGGCGGCGCGCGCCGAGGTGGTGCGCTTCGATCCGGCGCGGCCGCTCGCCTTTCCGCCGCGGCAGGTGGCGCGGGGCGTGATGGTGCCGCCGCTCGGGCTCGGGGCGATGCGGCTGTCGACGGGATCGAAGCTCGGCGACGGTTCGGTGAAGCGACCGGAGGAGGCCGAGGCGGTCGCGGTGATCCGGCGCGCGATCGAGCTCGGCGTGCGCCTCGTCGACACCGCGGACTCGTATGCGCTCGACGATCGCGACATGCACCACAACGAGCGCTTGATCAGGCGTGCGCTGGAGGGGCTGGGCCGCGAGCTTGCCAGCGAGGTGATCGTCGCGACCAAGGCCGGGCTCGTGCGACCGGGTGGTCGTTGGGCGCCGAACGGGCGGCCGGAGCACCTGGTGCGGGCGTGCGAGGCGAGCCTGCAGGCGCTCGGCATCGAGGCGCTCGCGCTCTTTCAGCTGCACGTCAAGGACCCGCGCGTGCCGTGGGAGGACTCCCTGGGGGCGCTGGCGGAGCTGTATCGCCAGGGCAAGGTGCGGCGCCTCGGGGTGTGCAACGTCAACACGCGCGATCTGGCGACGGCGCTGCGCGTCCTGCCCGAGGGTTCGCTCGTCAGCGTGCAGAACGAGCTGAACCCGTTCGACACGGCCTCGGCGCGCGGCGTCCTGGCGATGACGCGCGTGCAGGGCCTGAGCCTGCTGGCGCACTCACCGCTCGGTGGCCACGCGGGCGTTCATCGCGTGCTGAAGAAGGACGTGCTCGCGCAGATCGCGCTCAAGCATGGGCGGGGCGGTGACGAGAGCGGGCGCCATCAGGTCGTGCTGGCGTGGCTCCTGTCGCTCGGGCCACACGTGATCCCGATCTTCGGCGCGACGCGTAGACTCTCGGTGGAGTCGAGCCTGGCGGCGCTGCAGCTCGAGCTCGACGCCGAGGATCTGGCGGCGATCGACCAGGCCTTCCCCAAGGCGGCGGCGCTGCGCGACGAGGCGCCGCCCGTGATCGATGGAGGCGCACCGGGCGGGGCGGTGGCGATCGAGATCGGCGAGAGCGCGCCGCTGCCGCCACCGGGACAGGCGCCCGAGGTCGTCGTGATCCTCGGCATTCCCGGCGCCGGCAAGTCGAGCCTGGCCGAGCCGTACGTCGAGGCCGGCTATGTGCGCCTGAACCGCGACGAGCTCGGCGGCAAGCTCGACGATCTGGTGCCGCACCTGCGTGCGGCCTTGGGCAGCGGGCAGCGGCGCGTCGTGCTCGACAACACGTATCCGACCAGGCGCACGCGCGCGCTGGTGCTCGCCGCGGCGCGCGACGCCGGCGTGCCGGTGCGCTGCCTGTGGCTCGACACGAGCCTGGCCGACGCGCGCCACAACGCGGTCTTGCGCATGCTGCATCGGCACGGCCGGCTGCTCTCGCCCGACGAGATCGCGCTCTTTTCCAAGACGGAGGCCAACACGATCCCACCGCTGGCGCAGGCGATCTGGCTCAAGAACTTCGAGGCGCCGAGCGTGGCCGAGGGCTTCGACCAGGTGGAGCGGCGCCGCTTCGTGCGCGCGGCGCGCCCGGATCGGACGCAGAAGGCGCTCTTGCTCGACGTCGACGGCACGCTGCGCGTGACGCGCTCGGGCGGCAAGTACCCGCGTGATCCGTCCGATCTCGAGCTGCAGCCGAGGCGTCGCGAGGTGCTCTTGCGCCATCACGACGAGGGCTATCGCCTCTTCTTCGTGTCGAACCAGAGCGCGATCAGCTCGGGCAAGACGACGCGCGCGGTGGTCGAGGCCGCGTTCGCCAGGACGATCGAGCTCCTGGGTCTGCCGGTCGACGAGGTCGCGTACTGCCCGCACCAGGCCTTCCCGATCGCGTGCTTCTGCCGCAAGCCGATGCCCGGGCTGGCGGTGATGCTGATCGAGAAGCACGCGCTCTCGTTGCCCGATCTGATCGTCGTCGGCGACATGCAGTCCGACGCCGATCTCGCCGCCGGGATCGGCGCGCGCTATGTCGACGCCGAAGACTTCTTCGGGCCGACATAACGCGTCCGCCGAGCCCACCGCCCGGAGGTGGTCGAGCTCACCACCGGTGCGGCCGAGCGCGCTGGATCAGATCGATTCGATGCGGCTCAGCGCGACGCGACGGTCGTAGTCCCTGCGCTCGGATTCCTCGAAGATGGCGTCGAGCTCACCCTCCGAGCGCACGAAGATGCGCTCGCTCGGCACACCGTGGCGGATGAGCTCCTTGGCCACCGCGTCCGCGCGTGCGCGCGCGAGCTCGCGGTTGAAGGCCTTGGGACCCTGCTTGTCGGCGAAGCCGGTGAGCAGGATCGCGTCCTTCTTCATGGCGCCGGTCTTCATGCAGGTGGCGACCTCGGCGAGGAAGGCGCGCTCGCGCGCGTCGAGCGCGGTCGACTCGAGATCGAAGTAGGCGCGGTCTTGCGGCAGGTCGCAACGGATGAAGACGTCGTCCTTGGCGCCGCTGATCTCGACCCGCTGCTTCTCGCCGACGGCGGCGCTGTCATGGCGGGTCGCGGTCGGACCACCCGTGCCGCACGCGGCCAGTGGGGCGAGCGACAAGATGGCGGCGGCGACGATGAGCTTGCATGACATGGGGTCCTCCTTGGGGCCGGGATCGGTTCACGCGACGGACCATCCGGCGCTGCCGGCCCACTGGGCCAGAGGTGGAGCAAGCACCTTGCCAAGCGCGCATGGCGCGCCGCCATGCACGTTTCATCGGCGGATCGTCGCCGGGCCTGGGGCACTATGCCCGAACGCTGCGACAGGATGCCTCGGCACCTTCCGACGGGCGACGGGCGACGTGGTCCACGCGACGTCGTCGCGGCGTAGGTACCGGGGAGCAGCTCGCGAGGGCCGCCGAGCTGCACGGGGATCAATAGACCGCGTGGTAGGCGGTGTGGATCTCGTCGAGCAGGGCGTCCGCGCCGAAGAGATAGCCCTGGCCGTCGAACCAGTCGCCCTCGCCGTTGATCATGATGACGAAGCCGTCGCCGGTCTGGCGGTCGAGCTCGAAGAGCGTCTTCGAGCCCTGCTGCGAGCCGCCGTGGCTCACCTTGCGCGGGAAGCCGTCGGCGAGCACGCCGCCGGAGAGCTTGACGCCGAGCCCGTACCAGTTGCCGGCCTCGTCGGTGATCGGCACGCGCCACGAGCCGCCGACGCAGGTCTCGACCGCGACGGGCAGGCGCCGTCCGCCGACCGTGAGGTACATCGTGCGCGTCTGCCCGGGGGCGGTGCACGCCTCGAAGGTCGAGATCGCGTGCCCGGCCGGCGTCAGGATGTAGTCGAGGTCCGACTGGACCATGGCGCGGCCGCCGCCATCGGTGTAGCCGCCGTTGACGAGGGAGGTGACGAGCTCGGCGTACTCGCGGGCGTTGGCGAGGAGGCCGCCGGCGGCCTTGACCCGGGTCTGGAGCACGCCATAGCTGCAGGTCGTGCGGCTACACCCGCGGGCGAGGTTCTTCATCGAGGTGGTCGCGGTGGCGAAGGTCGAGAGATCCATGCCGGCGGGTGAGAGCACCTTGGCGTCGAGGTAGTCGGCGAAGGACTCCGGCACCTGCAACTGGAGGATGTGCTCGGCGACGATGAAGCCGCCGCCGGAGTAGTCGTACACGGTGTGGGGTTCCCAGATCGGCTCGACGCCGCCCTTGAAGTAGCTGCCGAAGGCGTTGGTGCCGAGGATGATCTCGCGCATCGTCGGGACGTCGGCCGGGTCCCACGCGCCGATCGAGTGCGTGTCGAGTCCGGCGGTGTGGCTCAAGAGCCGGCGCAGGGTGATGTCGGCGGGATAGTCCGCGCTGTCGCGCTTGAACTTGTCGTCGACCCACTCGGCCAGGATGCTGTCGGGGAAGTCGTCGGCGAGGTCGAGCACGCTCTGGTGCAGGTCGACGTCGCCCTTGCGGTGAGCGACGACGATGCCGACCGCCGCGACGAACTTCGAGAGCGACGCGGCCTGATAGATCGTGTCCGCAGTCGTGAGACTGGCGAGCTTGCGGTCGCGGCAGCCGTACCAGTGGTGCTGGGTGATGGCGCCGTCCTCGATGATGACGACGCTGGCGCCGCCGACCTGGTGCAGCTCGACCTGTTGCTCGATGGTGCGGGTATTCCCGCGCGGGCCGATGAGGGATGCCTCGAACTCGGTGTAGGTCTGGTCCCACGGCGAGCTCGTGCCGTGGTGGCTGCAGAGCTCGGTGTTCAGGGCGTCCGGGTGGTGGTCCCAGGGCGTGGGGACCTGCGCGGAGGCGGCCGCGGGAAGGCAGAGCGAGAGGCAGAGCAGGGCGTGACGAAGCATGGGGTTCCTCGGTGAGAGACTCGCCCGCTCGCCATCGCAAGCCGGGTGCCAACGACGCGAGCCGCCTGCCGCGCGGGGCGCTGTCAACGCCGGGAGACAGCGGCGCTGGGGTCGCGCGTTCCCGCCGTCAACGGCGGGACACGGTGCGCGCATGGCTCACAGCCGCGTCGGTGCGTCGCGCTCGCCGCGAAGCGCCTGGAGCATGCGTGCGTAGAAGACCGGGTCCCAGAAACCATCGAAGTGGCCGAGGTAGTGGTCGCAGAAGAGTACGTTGACCGCGCCTTCGACATGTGAGGTCCAGTAGGGTTGCACGAGCTCGTCCCAACACGAGTAGATCGAGGTGAGCGAGAGGTCCGGAGGGAATGGCGCGGCGTCGAGCGTGCGCAGGAGCTCGCTGCCGGGCGTGATGTCGGCGAGGGCCTGGAAGCCGGTGACCCAGGTGCCGATCGGGGAGGCCCAGGTGCCGTGGTGGGCGGACACGAAGGTGACCACCTCGTCGACAAAGGCGTGACCGCCGAGGACCTGGAGGTAGTAGCGCGTGGCGACGCCACCATTGCACTCGGCGACGATGTGCAGGCGGGTATCGCCGGTCTCGGCGAGCAGGCGCTGCACGACGTCGCCGATGCGGCGCGCGCCGAGCGCGAGGCTCCCGGTGAGCAGATCGGGCGGCTCGTAGATCACCGGATCGAAGCCGTCTGCGAGGAGGCGCGCGGCCATGTCCTCGAAGAACTCCCCCTTGATCGTGGTGCCGGGGATGAGCAGGACCGTGCGCGTGCTCGCGCGTGAGTCCGCGGGTGCGTCGTCGGGATCGGGCGGCTCCGGATCGCCGAGGGCGGGATCCTCGGGCGTCGCCGCGGCGGACGGGTCGGGGCGCGCGTCGGTCTCGGGATCGAAGCCGTGCAGCGCGTCGTCGCAGGCGGCGAAGGCGTGCAGCAGGACGCAGGAGAGGGACGAGATGAGAAATCGCATGGCTGGCATCAACTCCTTTAGATTCAAGGGCTTGTGGTTTCGGTAATGATGCGTCATTCCCGCGGTTCGCATACGGAGGCCCGCGAAGCGCGGGCCCGAGAGGGTTTGTCAGGCGCCGGGTCGGCTGGACGCCAGACCGCTGGCGAGCTGCTGGTAGGCGGCGATCCAGCTCCGCGCCTCGCGCTCGGGCTCGCCTGCGCGGATCGTGTGGCGGATGCCTTCGAAGACGATCGCCGCGAGCGCGCGGCTCACCGTGCGTGTGTCGAGATCGGCGCGCAGGTAGCCTCGCGCGCGCCCGTTCTCGAGGTACGCGGCGGTCAGCGCGGCGAAGCGCTCGAGGCTGGCGTCGACGCGGGCCCGCACGGCGTCGTCGAGGCCGGCCGCCTCGTAGAAGATGAGGCGCGCCGCCGGGATGTCGGCGATGAAGGCGGCGTAGAGCGCCTTGCCGATGCGCGAGACCTCGCGCGCGTGGGCCTGGATCGTGAGGGGCTTGTCGGGGTCGGCGCCATCGATCACCGCGTCGATGCGCGCGAGCACCTCGCCGACCGCCGCGTCGAAGATGTCGCGCTTGTTCTTGAAGTAGCGATAGAAGGTGCCGTGCCCCATGCGCAGACGGATGGCGATGTCCGCGATGTTGGTGTCCTGATAGCCGCGTGTGCCGAAGAGCTCGCAGGCGGCGTCGAGGATTTGGCGGCGACGGTCTTCGGTCAGTTGGCGTGCCAAGCGTGGCCCTCAATTCGGTAATGGCGTGTCATTACCGAATCCGCTTGCACCGCGTCAAGTGGGCGGCTTCATCGCCGACGACGGCACCAACACCGCGAGCTGCGTCGCCTCGGTCGAGATCCTGAGCTGACCGACCCGACAGCGACAGCGACGGCACCGCCGACTGCAACGACGAATGTGACAACGACCCGAACAGGACCGCGCCCGCGCTGGGGCCTGCCATCTGAGCGGGCGACCGACCAGGCGGCCACGAGGGCCGCCCTGCGGAGGCTCGCATCACGGCGACTACCTGCGGAAGTCGCCCTTGACGTCGCCGAGCTTGATGTAGACGGGGCCGGCCTTGACGTTGGTCTTGATCTTCATGCTTCGTGCTCCTCATTGGATGGGTGTTCTCGCCGCGCGTCATGCGCGTCTCATGGAGCACGTGTCGCGCCGGCCGAATCGGTTCACGAAAAAGTCGCGGGACCGAGATCGATGGACGGCGTGATGGTGGTCGCGCACGCTCACCGGCGCACGCGCCAGGGCGGCGCGAGCTTGTTGTCGCCGGCGTGGAAGAGCATCCACTCGTGGCCGTCCGGATCGAAGACGCGCGCGTCACGCCAGAGCCAGGTTCGGTCGATCGGGCCCTCGGCGACCGGCACGCCGCGCCCGGGGAGCCCCGCGACGAAGGCGTCGAGCGCGTCGCGGCTGGGGAACTCGAGGCCGAGCTGGGCGGCCGGGGCGAGCGGCCCGGCGTGGTGCTCGATCGACAGCGTCTCGTCGCCGGCGCCCTCGTCGATGCGGGTGAGGAAGCGACAGTAGTGGGCCTCGTCGACGATCAGCTCGAAGCCGAGCGCGAGGTAGAAGGCGCGCGAGCGCGGGATCTCCGAGACGAACAGGGTCACGTGGGACAGGCGCATGGACGCTCCGAAGGTGCTGGGATGCCGATGCGAGACGGTATGCCATGGTGGGCGAGCGAGCCGCTACTGCGGCATGGCGCATGCGCGCGCAAGGATTCTGAAATCTGAGAGTTTCATGCGTGGTAAGCGGGACGCGTTTGTGTGTAGGTGGCGCCATCGAGACAAGGTCGACACTCACCCGCGGACGCCCCCGGCGTCGCGCGTCACCGCCGTCGACCGCCTCGTCGCCCCCACACACGTCGAATACAGGAGAGCGCCATGAAATATCGCATGATCGCTTCGGCCTCGGCCGCGGTGCTGATCGCATCCCTCGCGTCGGGCTCGACCGCCCAGGCCCGTGAGGACGTCGAGATCGTCGGAGATCCCTTGCTGATCACGTCGGGCGACCCGTGGGACCCCGCCTACGCGAACGCCGGCGAGAACCTCAGGACCGGCGTCGGCTCGATCTACATCCAGTTCTTCGGCATCCCTCAGGGCGGCTTCCTCTGCACCGCCGCCGCGATCGACCGCAACCACATCCTCACGGCGGCGCACTGCGTCATCAACGAGGGGGACCGGGTCTCACGCATCCGCTTCATCCCGACCGGGGTCACCGACCCCAGCGGCTTCATCGACGCGGTCGGCTTCTCGGTGCCGGACCTCTACCGCGCCTATCACCCCTTCCTCGACGCCTTCACGCCCGGCGACATCGCGGTGATCGAGCTCGCTGAAGACCTGCCGGAGGGCGTCGAGATCTACGGCCTGTATCGCGACTACGACGAGGCCGACCACGCCGTGCGCCACTACGGCTACGGGGTCTCCGGACGCGGCAACCGGGGCGCCGTGGGCGAGGCTGGCTTCTTCTACGCCCGCACCGGCCTCAACCGCTACGAGGACGACTTCTCGCCGTTCTGGGGCGGCGAGCCGCTCTTCACAGGCCAGCTCGTCTATGACTACGACAGCGGCGGTCGCAAGCACAACGCGATGGATTGGTGGTTCAGCGGCTACCGCTGCGGCGTCGCCAACGACAACCCCGCGTGGGCCCAGGACGGCCAGTGCACGACCTTCGCCAGCGGGATCTATCCGGACTTCAAGGGCTACGGGAAGCTCGAGGTGGGCCTCGCCCCCGGCGACTCCGGCGGGCCCGGCTTCATCGGTGACGAGATCGCCGGTGTGCACTCCTTCGGGTTCACCCACGGCTGCGCCGGCGTGACGAACGGGACGGACTTCTCCTGCGGGCTCGACTCCTCCTACGGTGAGATGAACGGCGATACCCGCGTGTCGGTGTGGGCCCCATGGGTCGATGCCGTGCTCGAGTACGGGACCGACGTGCCGGTCCCCGAGCTCGTCGTCTCCCCCGGCGGGAGCGCCGAGGCGGCGGCGCTCAGTGCCTCCGACGCGCTCTTCCTCGGGGTCACCGTGTCGGCGCCCATGCGCGCGCGCGTCGAGTAGGCTCGCGCGCGCCGTCGCGGAATCGAATCGCCTTGTCGCTTGACAAGGCGAACGATCGTACTATTATCGTCGCATGGCGCGTGAGACGACCAAGGGCGAAGAGACGAAGGCGGCGATCCTCGATCGGGCGCTCGCGCTGGCGAGCCTCGGCGGCTTCGAGAAGCTGACGATCGGGACCCTGGCCGAGGCGCTGCAGATGTCCAAGAGCGGCCTCTTCGCGCACTTCGGCGCCAAGAGCGAGCTCCAGCTCGCGGTCATGCGGCACGGGGTCGATCGCTTCATCTCGCATGTCATCGCCCCCGCGTTGAAGCTGCCGCGCGGCGAGCCGCGCCTGCGCGCCCTGGTCGACGGCTGGATCCGCTGGGACCGCGACGCGCTGCCGGGCGGCTGTCCGCTGCAGGCCGCCGCCGCCGAGTACGACGACGTCGAGGGCCCGATCCGCGACTACGTGGTCGAATCCCAGCGCGACTGGTTCGATACGCTGACCCAGGTCGCCCGGGCGGCGATTCAGGCGGGGGCGCTGGCCGCGGACATCGACCCGCGCGCCTTCGCCTTCGAGCTCTCGAACATCCTCGCCGGCTACCGGCGTCACGCTCGCCTCTTTCGCGAGCCGGACGCCGAGTCCCTCACCCGCAGCGCCTTCGAGGCGCTGCTCGCCCGTTCCCGACCGCGCGCCTAGCGCGGTCTCACCTGTGCCCGGAGGCTCCCATGTCGACCGACTCGCTGATCGCCTACCCAAGAAATAGAACGAACGTTCGCACCATCAAGCTCCAGGTGCCGCGGCGCGACGCCGTCTACGCCGCGGCCTGGCCGCTGCGCGCCCTCCTCAGGCTGAGCCCCGGTCTGGCCGGCCGCGCGGCCGCGCGCGCGTTCTTCACCACGCTGCGCCCGCCGGTCCGGCCGGCCGAAGCCGCGCTCCTCGCCGCGTCCTTCGAGCGTCACGAGGTCGCCTTCGGCAAGCGGCGCCTGCCGGTCTGGACCTTCGGCGAGGGCCCGACCGTGCTCATGAGCCACGGCTGGAACGGTCGCGCCGCTCAGCTCGCGCCGCTGGCCGGGGCGCTCGCGACGGCCGGCTTCCGCGCGGTGATCTTCGATCACCCCGCGCACGGCGAGGCCGCCGGCAAGTCGACCACGCTCCCCGAGATGCGCGCCGCCCTCGAGACGATCGACCGCTGGGCCGATGGCGCCGACGCCGTCGTCGCCCACTCGATGGGCGGCGTGCTCACGACGCTGGCGCTCGAGGGGGGGATCGCGCCGCGACGCCTCGTCTATCTCGCGTCGCCCGTCGTGCCGGCGAGCTGGCCCGAGGGCTTCGCGCGCAGGCTCGGCCTCGGCCCCGCGATCGACGCGCCGCTCCGCCGCGCCGTCGAGCTGCGCGCCGGGGTGCCGCTCGCGAGCCTCGACCCGCGCCCCATCGCGCGCACGCGCTCGACCCCGCTCC
Source organism: Deltaproteobacteria bacterium (assembly GCA_011526585.1). Taxonomy (GTDB): domain Bacteria; phylum Myxococcota_A; class UBA9042; order PHBI01; family PHBI01; genus WYBB01. The sequence continues at coordinate 55,585 of WYBB01000094.1, read as the reverse complement.
TGATCGTTCACGATCACGATGACCGCGAGGTGCCGTACGCCGCCGGCGCCGCGCTGGCGACGGACTGGCGCGGCGCAGAGCTCGTCACCACGCACGGTCTCGGCCACACCCGGATCCTGAGCGACCCCGAGGTCGGCGAGCGCATCCTCGGGTTCCTCGCGCCGCTGAGGTCGCGAAGTGCGCGGTAGGATCAGCGCAGCTCGGGATCGAAGTCGCAGCGCAGCCACGCCTCGAGGCGCGCGCGGTCTTCGGCGGAGACGCCGCCGGCGGGCGGCATCGCGGGGCTCTCGCCGGTCGCCATGAGCAGGATCCCGGACTTGCGCAAGAGCACGTCCTCGGGCGTGTCGAAGATCACGCTGGCCGGGGCCTCGTGGCGATCGACCGAGGTGCTGGCGTGGCAGGGCTGGCAGTTCTCGAGGAGGAAGCTCTGGCCGAAGTTCGCCCAGGTGGTGACCGGCGCCTGATCACACCAGTCGGGCGCGGGCACGACGATCGGATCGAGCGGCTCGCCGCCGTCGTCGTCGCAGGCGTGGAGCGAGGCGACGGCGAGGATGACGGGCGCGAGCGCGACGACGAGACGAGCGTGCATGGGGCTCACGCGAGGATCCCGAGCAGCGGCTCGACGTCGGGGCCGAGCTCGGCCGGGTCGCGATCGGCGAGCGCGAGCAGCGTCGCGCCGAGCTGGGCCGGGGTCGGCGAGGGGCGCGCGCGGTCGAGCTCGCAGGTCGTCGGGTCGACGCCGAGACCGTTGTAGCCCGCGTCGTAGCCGCCGACGGCGCGACCGCCGGTCAGCCCGGAGCCGATGAGCATCACGCTGGTCCACGGCCAGTGGTCACGGCCCTGGTCGGCGTTGAGCTGCGGCGTGCGCGCCATCTCGGAGAGCACGACGACGGTCGTGTTCTCGGCGATCCCGGCGGCGCCGAGGTTGGACATCAGGCGATTGAGGCCGGTGAAGAAGAACTGCCAGAGCTGCGATTGCTGGTTGTCGCTGTCGGTGTGCGTGTCCCAGGAGATGGGCGGCGAGATGGTGACGCACTGCGCGATGCCGCGCGCGAGCGAGGCGACCGCGAGATCGATCTGCGACTCGAAGCCGGCGTCGATGGTGAGCGAGACCTCGCCGCGCAGACCCTCGAGCTGGCGCGCGCGCGCGTGCACGGCGGCGAGGTCGGCGCGACGACCCGGCACGGCGTCGGCCCAGGCGGCGGTGCGGCGGCGCACGAAGTCGTCGACGAGTTCGCGCGTGGGGTTCCGGAACGGGGTGACGGGGAGGTCGGAGGCGGCGAGGATCGAGCCGTCGATGAGCCCCTGGAGCTGGCCGCTCCGGCCGACGCGCGCGACCAGCGGCGCGAGCGGTCCGGGGTAGACCGGGCCGGCGAGCACGAGGTGCGGCAGCGGGTCGTCGAGGCCGACCTCGCCGAGGCGGGTGGCGAAGTCCGCGGCGCCGCCGGTGGCGCTGCCGGTCATCATCGTGACCTGGCAGACGTCGTGGGCGACGCTGCGCACGGCGACCCCGTGCAAGAGCACGGTGCGGTCGGCGAAGGCCTCGAAGAAGGCGCGCACCGCCGGGCGCTGCGCGGAGTCGACGAGCGGCAGGCCGCCGATCTCGGTCGCCGTCGAGGCGGGCGGCATCGCGATCTGCGAGTGGCCGAACATCGGCGTCAGCGCGTTGAGCGGATCCCAGCCGCCCTGGTTGATCACGAAGACGAAGCGGCGGCGCGCCGGATCGGCGGCGAGCGCGCGAGACAGGACGCCGGGCAGCGCGCTGACGACGCCGGCGCCGACGAGCGCCGAGGCCGAGCGGGCGAGGAATGAACGACGATTCAATCGCTGGGTCATCGCGCGCCCTCTCAGTAGAAGACCATCTCGGGGTCGCGTAGCAGGGCCGTGAGCACGGCAGCCCAGGCGCGGGCGGGATCCTTTTCGACCGCGAAGGCCGCGTCCCAGAGCGCGAGGGTCTCGCGGACCTCGAGGCCGTCGAGCGCGACCTCGCCGCCGAAGAGCCGGTGGTGGAGGTAGGCGGCCTGCGCGCGCATCGCCGGGTCGTCGCCGGCGAGACCGGCGGGCGCCGTGCCGGGCGCGAGCGCGGGGAAGAGCGTCCTGCGATCGGGGACCTGCGCGGGGCTCGTGACGACGAAGAGCGCGGCGGCCTCGGCGGTGCGCTCCCAGACGAGCGACATCGTCGCGGTCGGGCGGCGCGCGGGATCGGCGCCGGCGCGTCCGTCGCCACCGCCGGCGAGCGTGCGCAGGCCGGTGAGATCGGTCACGAGCATGTCGACGCCCTGGCTCTCGAAGCGGTAGCCGGTGAGGTCGAAGAGCACGTCGGACCACATCTCGGGCGGCACGACGCGCGCGGGCTCGGCGGGGTCGGCGAGCGCGTAGCGCGGATCGGAGACGATGGCGCGCATGAGCGCGGTGAAGGTGAGGCCGCCGGCGATGAAGGCCTCGCGCATGCGCGTGAGCGCGTCGAGCTCGGCGACGTCGGTGGCGTCGACCGGGCGGCGCATGACGAGCTCGAAGGTGGTCTCGACGGCGCACTCGACGAAGCGCGGATCGGCGGCGAGCTGGCGGCCGAGGTCGGCGAGGGTGTAGCCGGGCTGCCCGTAGAAGGCGGGCGGGAGCTCGGTCATCGCGGCCCACTGGCGCTCGCGCTCGGGGTGGTAGGTGAGCATCTCGGCGGCGGTCTTGTCGGTGTACTGGAAGCCGGCGAGGTAGCTGGCGAGCGGGTCGAGGCCGGCGTGGCAGCCGATGCAGCCGTCGTTGTCGCGGACGGCTTCGCGGATCCCCGCCTCGTCGGTGAGGTCGATGTCGCGCGGGAAGTCGATCGGGCGATCGAGGAAGTCGCCGCAGAGGAAGATGCGCGCGATGGCGTTGGCGCGGCCGCGGCCGTAGTTGATGCCGTCGGAGAGGTAGCGCCACCAGAGCGCGTTGGTCGAGAGCCAGCCGGCGGCGGGGCGGCCGTCGGTGTAGCGCGCGACGCGCCAGCCGGGCGCGACGTCGGAGGAGGCGCCGGTCGGCGCGAGCGGGAAGATCGACAGGAGGTTCTCGTCGGCCATCGTCCAGTCGGCGGTGACGAGCTCGGTGAACGGGAGGTCCTCGGCGACGACGCGCGCGAGGATCATCAGCGGCTCCTCGCCGATCGAGGCGAAGAGGCCGGGCTCGTCGGCGGGGTCGAGGCCGAGCATGGCGGCGGTGATGGGGAAGTCCTCGACGCGCGTGCGCGTGACGTTGGCGTAGAGGTCGCGTGCGCGGGCAGGCAGGCGCGGATCGGCGAGAAAGGTCTCGCGCAGCTCGACGAGGGCGGCGTCGGGATCGGCGGCGTCGAGGCGCGCGAACTCGTCGGGGCTCGGGCGCACGCCGCGCAGATCGAGCGAGAGGCGCACGAGGAGGGCGTGGGCGTCGAGGCGGGGCGCGGTGGCGAGGTCGACGCCCGGCTGAAAGACGTCGGCGTAGGCGGGCGCCGGGCCGGCCTCCTCGTGGATGACGGCGCGCTGGGCCGGGGGCTCGTCGGCGGCGCAGGCGGCGAGCACGGGCAGGCAGAGCACGAGGGCGCGGCGCGGGCTCATGGCGCCGACTCCCAGCGGCCGAACCAGGTGCGCGCGTCGAGGCAGAGCGCGCCGAGGGCGACGCCGCGATACCAGGTCTCGCCGCAGCCATCGCAGAGCTCGGGCGGGGTCTGGGCGTTCTCGCCGAGGGCGCCGTCGAAGAGCGCATCGTACCAGTTGCCGTCGGCCCCGCGCACGCCGGCGGCGCCGCCGAGCTCGCGCTCGCAGGTGGCGCCGGCCAGGGCCTGGCGCAGCGTGAGCTCGTCGAGGGCGACGGCGGTGACGCCGGCGGGGAAGTCGAGGCCGGCGAGGCCGCCGGCGAGGGCGACGCTGGTGCCGCCGGTCGGCACGTAGGTGAAGCCGGTGACGGTGAGCGAGGGGCGGCGCGAGCCGTCGAGCCAGGGGCTCTGGGGTGCGCGCGGGCCGCCGGCGGTGAAGGTGCCGTCGAGGGTGGCGACGTCGGCCCGGAGATCGCCGGCGCCGCCGGCGTAGCGCACGGCCTGGCCCGAGCCGGCGAGGAAGGTGCCGTCGGCGGCCTCGATGCGGCCTGCCATGGTGACGGCGAAGCCGTCGAAGATCCCGGCTTCGTTCTGGAAATCGTCATAGAGCGCGACCGAGCCGGAGCCCGAGAACATGCTGCCGTCGGAGGCGGTGCACTCGCCCTGCCAATAGAAGGCCTTGGCGGTGCCGTAGTCGTACGTGAGGAAGAAGGGACAGCCGGTCGGGTCGCCGCTGCCGGTCGTCGGCATGGGGAAGAGCAGCTCGTGCAGGTCGCGGACCACGCCGGGGTCGACCTCGAGCGCGGCGTCGAGGGCGATGGTCAGCGCGGACTCGAGCGCGTCGAGGTCGAGCTCGGGGGTCGGGGGATCCTCGTCGGCCGGGTAGATCCAAGGGGTCGGCGCATCGGGGCGCGGCTCGGTGTCGGCGGTGGTGGCGTCGCCGGTGTCGGTCGTGGCGGCGGCCTGCGGATCGTCGTCGCACGCGGCGAGCGCGATGAGCAGCAGGAGCGTGACGCGGTGCATGGCCATGGCGGCTCCCCCGTTGAGCGGACCCGCAGCGACGAGCCCGGGGCGAGTGTATTCTCTGCGGTGCGAGGAGGCCAGCGCGCGGCGGGGTCGGTTCGCAGGAGCGAAAGGCGCCCTTCGCGCGCGGTGTGCGGCGTGGCATGGTGGGACGCGAGGTGCGCTTGCTGCTGGAATCGATCGCCTGGCCCGAGCTCGTCGACGTGCACGCCTGGCTGGCGGCCGGCGAGGCGCGGCAGCGTGCGGTCCTGCAGGCGGTCGCGCGCGCGCTGGGTCCCGACTTCGAGACGGTCTACGGCGATCCCGATCCGCGCACGCGCGGACCCGACGACGAACTGGCGAGCTTCGAGCAGGTCTCGCTGCAGGGTGGGCTGCGGATCGAGCACGCCCCTTCGGGGATCCTGCTCGCGCTGGTGCCGGGCGGCACGACGGCGATCGGCCTGTCCGATCACGAGCTCGCGTGCTTCGACGCGCCGGAGCTCCTCGACGCGGCCGAGGCGCCGGCGCTCGAGGACCTGCACCTCCTGCATGCCCACGCGCACTTCATGCGCGGCGCGCACGGGCAGCCGCTCGCGCGCACCTTCGCCCCGTTCCTGATGGCCGAGGCGCCGCTCACCGTCGAGCGGATCGCCGCCCTCGGGCTCGGCGGGGGTCGCGACGCGACGGGCGATCCCGAGCGCGTCGGCTGGCTCGGCGCGCGCGAGCTCGCCGCCCTGCCCGCGCCGCTACGCCTGCCGAGCGAAGCGGAGTGGGAGCACGCCGCGCGCGCGGGCACGCGCACGCCGTTCCCCTTTGGCGAGAGCCCTCCGACGCGGCTCGGCGATCCGCTGCACCCGCTCGGCCTCGCCGCGCTCGGCCACTTCCCCGAGGCGACGCGCGACGAGTGGCGGCGCCACCTCGAGGCGGGGATCGCCGCGCCGGCGCGAGCCGGTGGAGTCTCGCCGCTCGGCGTGGTCCGCGGGGGCGCGGCGCTGCACCTGCCGTGGCGGGCGGGCGATGGCGCGTGGCTGCGCCTGCTCTCGGCGTGGCGCGCGACCTGGTTCCGCGATCGCGATCGCGTGGTGCTGCGCCCGGTGATCGACGTGCCGTGCGCCGCGCCCGCGATGGTCGAACCCGCGCGCGGGGCGGCGCCGCTCCCGCGCATCGCCAGGCGGACCAACGCGCTCCTCGGCAAGGTGATCGCGCCCGACGTCGAGACGCGCCAGGCGGCGCGCGCCGAGCTGATGCACCTCGCGTCGGGCTTCGGGCGCTGGACCGGCCAGGGGGTGGCGGTGCTGCCGTGGCTCGTCGAGCTCGTCACGCAGGAGATGGTCCCCGAGCGGCATCACCTGCTCGTGATGATCGCCGATCTGGTCGCAGGCGATCATGCGGCGACCTCGGCGACGGGACTCGATCGCACCCTGCCCTTCGTCGCCGAGACCGGCTCGCACGCCGCCGCGCGCGCGCTGCGCCAGGCGCTCCACGAGCGGCTCACGCGCATGCTGCCGCTCGCGCACGACATCGACCCGCGGATCCGCGCGGCGCTGCCGCTGTGCGCGACGCTCCTGCCCGAGAGCGACGCGATCGCGCGCGGGCCGCTGGAGGCGGTGCTCACCACCGAGGCGTTCCCCGAGGTGCGCGCGAGCCTGCTGCTCGGGCTCGGGCGCTTCGATCGGATCGCCCGACGCGCGCCGCGACACGCGCGCGCCTGCTTCGCCGACCCGTCGCCGCTGGTCGCAGGTGCCGCGCGGCTGGCGGCGCTGAGCGCGGACGGTAGCGCGCTGGCCGGCGACGAGGGCGTGCTCGCGCCCGAGCACGCCGAGGCGCTCATGCGCATGCTCGAGCTCGAGCCCGACGCCGATCGCTTCCCGTGGCACCGCGGGCGGACGGCGCCGCTCATCGCGCGAACGCTGAGCGACTGCCTGCCCGACGGCGGCATCGTCGCGGGCCTGCTGCTGGCGAGACGCGTGCGCGACGCGGGGCTGAGCGAGGATCGGCGCCTGGTCCTCTGGGCGGAGGGCGCGATCCGCGCGGGGCTCACCGGCCGCTGGCGGAGGCGGGTCGAGGCGATGGACCCACGGCAGTGGCAGATCGTCGCCGATCTCTCGCGCCGCGACTTCGCCGAGCTGGCGCCGTCATGGCGCGCGGCGGGGCTGCCGGTCGGGATGGGCGAGCGACGCACGCTGGTGGTGCGGCAGCGCGGCCGTCTATAGAAGGATGGCGGCGACGCCGGCGACGCTGGTGATCTTGACGCGGTTGCGGCCGCCGCGCTTGGCGCGGTACATCGCCTGATCGGCGCGGGCGAGCCAGCGGTCGGCGGGCTCGCCCCGCGGCGAGCAGGCGATGCCGACGCTGATGGTGGTGCCGCGCCGCTCGGCGGTGAAGCGCACGCGCTCGGCGACGGTGGCGGCCACCTGTGCGTCGGCGTTCGGGAGGAAGATCGCCAGCTCGTCGCCGCCGAGGCGGCCGACGAGATCGCCGCTGCGCACCGAGCCGCGCACGGCTTCGCAAACCGAGACGATGGCCGCGTCGCCGGCGGCGTGCCCGCCGACGTCGTTGATCGTCTTGAGATCGTCGATGTCGATGAGCGCGACGGCGCCCCCCTGCCCCTTCGCGATGATGCGCTGGAGCTCGGTGAGGAAGGCGCCGCGCGTGAGCACGCCGGTGAGAGAGTCGGTGCGGGCCTGGGCGAGGATGATGCGACGATCCTCCCAGATCTGACGGTGCAGGCGCATGTTGGAACGCGAGATCAGGAATGCGACCACGCTCGTCGTGATGCAGTTCATCTCGACCGAGGTCTGCAGCGAAGGGTCCAACTGCCAGGTCTCGACGCCGATCAACATCACGACGGCCCCGAGGCCGAAGACCGTCACGCTCTCGCGCTTGCGCAGGCGGAAGAAGAGCGCGAGGCCGATGGCGGTGATGACGTAGGCGATCGGCGTGGCGGCGGCAAGCTGATCGAGGCCGGTGATGATCGCGCCGAAGGTCATGTAGAGCGCGGCGTAGATCGGCGGCACCAGGCTCCAGCGGGCGGCGTGGCTGCGCAAGCGACGAACGAACCACGCGGAGCCGAGCGCGATGGGCACCATGATCCCGTGAGCCGCGCCCGTGGCGGTGCGCCACGTGTCCTCGCGCGAGCCGTCGCCGGTCACCATCGCGAAGAAGACGACGACGTGCAGCAGGTGCAGCATCGCGAGCACGACGAGCGCGAGCGGCATCCGATCGAGATTGACGCGAGCACTCTCCCGATCGAACGAGCGCTGTGCGCCGCTGCGCTCGGCCGGGCGTACGTCGGGCAGAGAGTCCTTTCGGAATCGCAAGTTCACGTGATCGGGGATCCTCGCGCGGAGCTGCGCACCCCGATTATCGAACCCTGAGATCCGCGGGACCAGATCGGACAAGGCAACGGTTACACAAAGAAGGATCGTCAAGGACGTGGCAGGGTGGGCGGAGGCTGAATCAAATCGCGCCAACGTCGCACTCTGAGACAGTCACCACACGAGGGCCAGGAGGCGGGGATCGCATGCATGAAGGCTCTGCGCGAATGCGCACGCCCTGGCATGGATCCTGCGTAATGCCTGGCAGGGGCCGAGCGCGACCGATTGCGGATCGTGACCGCACGAGTCTGCCTCATGTCAAATTCGGAGACTCGAATATGCCACACCATATTTGTTCGACCTGCGGGGAGAGCTGGGACGACGCCTTCGAGCTGTGCCCACAAGACGGGACCGCCTTGGGCGCCAGCCCTCCGAGGACGCGCGCCTATGGTGAGCGCCCGGAGGATGAGATCGAGGAGGATGCGTGGTTCACGTCGCCCGCCGAGCTCGCCATCTTGCGTTCGAGCGAGTCTCGTGTGCCCGAGCGCGCGGCCGCTCCGGCCGAGTTCGATCTGAGTGAGCTCCTGTTCCCGACGGTCGTCGACCGCAACGCCCAGACGCGCCGCGAGGCGCCGCGTGCGCGCTTGAAGCCCGCCAGGACGATCGGGCCGAGCGATCCCGACGCGATCCGGATCTTCGTCGGTCGCAAGTTGAAGAGCGCCGAGGCCTACTCCGAGACGGGCGTCTTCGATCGTCCGATGCGCTGAGCGGGCGGCCACGAGGATCGCCGGTTGCTCCTGCGGCGTACTCGAGTACGCCTCGTAGCGCCCTTCGCTCGTTCCTGGCCCGCGCGCGTCTCGCTCGCGAGCTCGGTTCGGGCTCGAGCGGCCACGAGGCGTTCGTCGTTTAAGGGAACGTCTTACGCTCACGTGATCGATCGTCCGGTCGGGTGTAGCGCCGAGAGCGCGCGTGCGGTGCGTGCGCCGGACGGCCTGTGATGCGCTCGAGAACGCTGGCATGTTTGTAACGTCGAGCGCGAGAATTTCGAAATCCGTCTCAACCAATCTCCCGCCACGACCGATGGACCAGGCATGAAACCATGGGTCCTGGTGAGCTCGCGAGGCTCACCCCCACCGACCCTGGAACTTCCGTAAAATGCCGAGCCCGCAAGGGGGATGTGATGAGTGGCGGATATTCGTCAGGCCTCGTCGTGGCCTGCGCATTCGCAGCGCTGGGAGGATGTGAGTGGTTCGCGCCCGTCGAGCCGGAGCCCTCCTTCGTTAAAGGATGTCAGGTCGTGCCCACCCCCGGTCGCGAGGAGAGCTGCAACGGCGCCGACGACGACTGCGACGGCCAGGTCGACGAGGGCAACCTCTGTGGCTTCGGCGCGACCTGTGAGCTCGGCCAGTGCGTGGTCGCGCCGGAGGTCGTCGGGATCTGCGGTGACGGCCGCCGCGACGGCAGCGAGGAGTGCGATGACGGCAACCTCGATCCCGGCGACGACTGCGACGCCGAGTGCCGCTTCACCGGGATCTGCGCCAACACCTGCGGCCGGGCCAACGACGGGGTCTGCGACGACGGCGGCCTCGGCTCGGAGACCTCGGCTTGCGCCTACGGCACCGACTGCGGCGACTGCTCGCCGCGCCGCGACGATCCCTGCCGCGAGTTCCCGAGCGAAGGCGCCTGCCTCGACGAGGCGAGCATCGCGCGCTGCACGCCGAGCGGCGGCACGCTCAACGCGGCGGTGATGGTGGAGACCTGCTCGGCCACCGAGATCTGCGCGACCAACACCTCGACGCTCAGCGCGACCTGCATGCCCACGCTCGGCGAGTGCTCGCCCGGCGCGACGCGCTGCGCCGGCGACGCCCTGCTCGCCTGCGACGATAACGGCCTGTGGCAGCAGAAGCCGTGCGCGGGCGCCTGCGTCTCCTTCGCCTTCGGCGATCACTGCCCGGCGGACGCCGGCGCGCCGACCGTGAGCGGCGTCGTGCGCTACGAGGCGCGCACCGCCAACGCCGCGATGAACGATTGGGGTGACACCTTCGTCGTCGGGCTCAGCTCGGCGCTCCTGGTCAACTACCGCTACAACCCCGCCACCGACAGCTACCAAGTCTACGACGCGACCACGACCTCGGCCGACGGCTTCTTCGACCTGCGCGTGCCCGCCAACCCCGACCCGAACGACCGCGTGGTGGTCTGGCTGGTCGGGCTCGACGACGCCGGCAAGGTCGGGATCGCCGTCGCCAACCCGCGCTTCGAGGGCGGCGGGCAGCGCGCCGTGGCGGACGTCGTCACGCGCGGCGACAAGAGCGAGCTGTGGAGCTACGCGGTGCCGCTGACCGAGCTCGTCGGCTCGCGCGAGATCATGATCGACGAGGGCGCACACTCGGAGATGGCGCGCGTCTTCGATCACATGCGCTACGTCTACCACAGCACCGGCGAGATCTACGGCCGCCAGGCCGACCCGCTGGTCGTCTGGATGCAGCCCGAGGTCGGCTGGGAGTGCGGCGCCTGCTCGGGCCGCCACGAGACCAAGGTCGGCGAAATGCGCTTCGCGGCGAGCATCTGGTTGAGCCATGACGACGACGAGGGCTACTGGTCGGACGCGGTCGTCGCGCACGAGCTCGGCCACTGGGTGATGGACAGCTTCGGCACCTCGCCGCAGGAGGGCGGCCGCCACTTCCTCGGCCAGCCCACGCTGCCCGGCCAGGCCTGGTCGGAGGGCTTCGCGACCTTCTTCTCGTCGCTGGCGCGCGCCGACGAGCGCTACTTCGCCAAGCGCCGCGGCACCTTCTTCTGGATCGACCTCGAGGAGATGAGCTACCCGGGCCGCGCGATGGTCCTGCCGACCGCCGAGGCCGAGGGCCACCCCTTCGCGGACGACCCGCTCCTGCAGCGCATCGACGAGAACGTGGTCGCGGCGATGAGCTACGCCATCGCGCGCGCTCAGACCGCCGACCAGACGCGGCAACCCGCGCTCGAGATCGAGGGCCGCTTCTTCCTCGACGCGCTCGCCACGCCGCGCATGAACGTCAAGCGGAACAACCCGCAGGCGCAGTTCCCGCGCCGCTACGTGCGGCACACCTGGTCGCTCGATCAAGACCACCAGATCGTCAACATCACGCCGGTGTGGAGCATGTCGGTGCCGATGTTCGCCGACTACCTCGACGCGCTGCGCTGCCTCGGCGACGAGCGCGGGATCGACATGGACGCCTCGGTCGCCGAGTCGATCCTCAGCTACCCCTATCCAATCGACGGCGCACCGATCTGCAACTGACGGCGACCGGCAGCGAGCCCCACCAGCGAACCCCTGGGAGTAACGACATGATCCTGAGCCTGCCCATCCTCTTCCTCGTCGCGACCGCGCTCGGCGACCCCGGGCACGAGATCGCGCACACCGAGCACGACACCGATCCGCCGCTCATCGTGACGCTCGACGGGCCCGCGAAGGTGCAAGCGGGCCAGCGCTTCGAGCTGGTGCTCACCATCGCGCGCGTGATGCCAGACGCGGTGCCGCTGGAGGTCGAGCTCGACCTGCCGGCCGGCGTCGAGCTGGTCTCGGCGCCGTTCAAGGGACCGATCGTCGAGGCCGAGCAGCGCAACGTCGTGCGCACGCTGCGCTTCGAGGCCGGTGCCGTGCCGGAGCGCGACCTGCGCGTGACGGTGCGCGCCGAGACCCGGCGCTGGGGAGCGCAGGCGACGGCGAGCTATCGCTTCGGCCGGAGCGCGCCCGAGCGCAGGATCGCCACGCCGGGACCGGCGCTCACCGGACCGGGTGGGATCGCGTTGGCGCGGCCGATCGCGCTCGTGCCGCGCGCGCTGAGCGAAGCGCCGCGCGCGATCGATGCGGCCTGGCGGCGCGGCCCGACCGGCAAGAACCGCGACCTCACGCCGCCGGTGGGCGCGCGCAGGTGACGCCGCGATGACCGGCAACGCGCCGGCGCGGAACATATCTTGAGAATACGTCATGACCGGGCGGCGGCCGCGCTCGCCCGAGGAATTTGCACATTCGCCTCAAGTCGACGATGACGGTTACCGAATAGCCTGGTGACACGGGCGGGTCGGCCCGGGTCACTCCCCCATCATCGACGTGAACGGCGCCACACGACCTGCGGACCGGCGCTCGTTCGAAGGCTGTGACGTGAGCCCTCCCCCCCAGGACATGGCTACGGCAGGCGTGTCACCTTACGGTGCGAGGTGATCGCCGTGAGCCGCGGGTTGCGAGTCTTGCTCTGTCAGGGGGAAGGCGGCGACGACGCCGAGGTGGCGCGGCTCCTGGTCGGCCTCGGGTGCAACGTCAACTGTGAGCGCGTCGCGGACGAGGCGACCCTCGAGGCGCGCGTGGCGCACGAGGGGGGGGACCTCGTGCTCTACGGAGTGGCCGGCGCGGGATCCGAAGGCGGGGATGCGCGCGCCGCGGGGGCGCTGCGAGCGCTCAGGGCCGCGCGCCGGGCGGATCCCTCGATCCCCTTCGTCGTGCTGACGGACGAGCACGGGCGCGACGTCGCGGTGGCGGCCACGCGCGCGGGGGCGAGCGATTGGGTCGACCTCGATGATCACGTGCGGCTGGAGACGGTGATCGCTCGCGAGCAACGGCTGGCCCGTGAGCGGCAGGCGCAGCGACGGATCGAGTCGGAGCTCGGGATGCAGGCGGCGCGCTTCCGGGCGCTGGTCGAGAAGAGCGCCGACGCGGTCTGCGTGCTCGGGCCCGAAGGCGCGATCCGCTATGCCAGCCCGGCGTCGCAGGCGCTCTTCGGCAGGGCGCCGCACGCGCTGGTCGGCGTCTCGTTGTGCGAGCTCCTCGAGCGCGAGGAGGCGGAGAAGGCGCGCGAGGTCCTGGCGCGGGTCGCGCTCGAGCCGGGGCGCAGCGAGGCACACGAGCTGCGCATGACGGCGAGCGACGGCATGAGGCGCCTCGTGCGCATGATCGCGATCAACCAGCGCGACGACGCGGCGGTCGACGGGATCGTGCTGCACCTGCGCGACCTCACGCGGCTGCGGCAGGCCGAGGAGGCGCTGGCGCGCAGCGACCAGCAGCTCCGACAGGCGCAGAAGATGGAGGCGGTCGGGCGCCTGGCCGGTGGGGTGGCGCACGACTTCAACAACATCCTGTCGGTGATCCTGAGCTACGCGAGCATGGTGCTCGACGACGTCGGCGAGGGCTCGGAGCTCGGACAGGACCTGCTCGAGATCTGCAACGCGGGGCGACGCGCGTCGGAGCTGACGCACCAGCTGCTGGCTTTTTCGCGGCGCCAGGTGGTCGAGCCGCGCGTGGTCGATCTGAACGCGGTGGTCACGCGGCTCGAGCGCATGTATCGGCGGATCCTGGGCGAGGACATCGCGCTGGTGACGACGCTCACGCCGGAGCTCGGGCGGGTCCTGATCGATCCGACGGCGCTCGAGCAGGTGGTGATGAACCTGGTCGTGAACGCGCGCGACGCGATGCCGCGCGGTGGGTCGCTGACGATCGAGACCTCGAACGTCTGGCTCGACGAGGAGTTCGCGGAGGGCCATCTCGGAGTGAAGGCCGGGCCGCACGTGCGGCTGACGGTGAGCGACACCGGCACCGGCATGGACCAGGTGACGATGCAGCAGATCTTCGAGCCCTTCTTCACGACCAAGGAGCCGGGGCGCGGCACCGGGCTCGGCCTGTCGACGGTCTTCGGGATCGTGCGCCAGGCGGGCGGCACGATCTGGGTGTACAGCGAGGTCGGCCTGGGCACGACCTTCAAGGTGCTCTTCCCGCGGGTCGACAAGCCGGTGACCGCGCGGCGCGCGCCGGGGCTCATCGCCGATCTGCGAGGCGAAGAGCAGGTGCTGCTGGTCGAGGACGACGACGCGCTGCGCAAGGTGGCCCGGGGGATCATGCGGCGCAACGGCTACCGCGTGCTGGAGGCGCGCGGCGCCGAGGAGGCGCTGGCCCTGATCGCGGACCACGCGGAGCCGATCGATCTGCTGCTGACCGACATCGTGATGCCGGGCATGGGGGGCCCGGAGCTGGCGCGGCGCGCGCGAGCGATGCGACCCGAGATCAAGATCCTGTGCATGTCCGGCTACACCGATGACGCGATCGTGCGGCACGGGCTGCTCGACGACGAGCTGGCCTTCCTGCAGAAGCCGCTGGTGCCCGACGCGCTCTTGCGCAAGCTGCGCGAGGTGCTCGGCGCCAAGCCGGCGTGAGCGGGCGGGAGGACGTCAGCGCGAGCGCATCAGGCGGGCCTTGGCGCGCTCGCCGCGGCGGGCCATGATCGGTCGCAGGCGGCGCGCGAGGCCGGGCCACAGGTAGGCGAGCGTGGCCAGCGCGCCCGAGGCCGGCGGCATGAGGCGCTCGAGGCGGCCGTCGGCGGCCGAGCGCACGATGGCGTGCGCAACCTCGTCGGCGGTGCTCATCGGTTGGGACAAGGTGATGGGGCTCACCTCGTGGAGGTCTTCGAGGATGAAGGCGGTCGAGACCGGGCCGGGTGAGACGAGGGCGACGCGGACGTTGCGGTCGCGGAGCTCTTCGGCGAGCGCGCGCGAGAAGGCGCGCAGACCGAACTTGGTGGCGGAGTAGACGGCGGCCTCGGGCAGCGGCACGCAGCCGGCGAGCGAGGCGACGTTGACGATGGTGCCGCGGCCGGCGGCGAGCATCGGGTCGAGCACGAGGCGGGAGAGCACGACCGGGCCGCGCAGGTTGACGTCGACCATGGCCGAGAAGGCGGCGGCGTCGTGGCGCTGGAAGAAGCCGCGGTGGTGCAGGCCGGCGTTGTTGACGAGCACGTCGACGCGGCCGAAGCGCTCGAGGGTGGACTGGACGAGCGCGGCACACTGGGCGTCGTCGCCGACGTCGGTCGGCACGGCGAGCGCGGTGCCGCCTTCGGCGGTGATGCGGCCGGCGAGCGCGTCGAGCGGCTCGGGGCGGCGGGCGGCGAGCACGACGCGGGCGCCGGCGCGGGCGAAGCGGAGGGCGGCGGCCTCGCCGATGCCGGCCGAGGCGCCGGTCACGATCACGACCTGATTGTCGAAGGGGCGCATCCGGGACGTGTCGCACGCGGGCGCGAGGGCGGCAAGGGACGCTGGGACGGTAGAGCCGCGGCCCAAAGGCCTGTAGCTCGAGTTCGCCAGCGAGACTCGCGCGGCCAAGGCGCGAGCGCCGGGAGGGAGGAGGCGTACTCGAGTACGCCGCACGACCGACCAAACGAAGCAACGCCGGCCCCGCGAGTCGGAGCGGCGAACTCAGTCGGCGGGCCAGGGCTCGGGGGGTGTCGCGATCGGCGTCGTGACCAGCGCGGACTGGAGGTTTTCGATGAAGAGCTCGACGTAGGTGAGGTCGTCGGCGATGTCGGGATCGGGGTGGTCGGCGAGCCAGTCGGAGACCTCGGCCTCGAGCGAGGTCAGGACGCCGATGGCGGCGCCGGGATCGGCGTCGAGCGCGAGCTGGGCGGCGAGCTGGAAGCCTGCGTAGATATTGAGCATGACGAAGCCCTTCTCGACGGTGGCGCTGGTGAACCAGCCGTCGGCGGGCGGGGCGTTGGGGTCGTGCGGGGCGGTGATGGTGGTCGTGGTGTGGCGGCGCTGGCCGGTGCGCGGGTCGGTCCAGCGGATGGTGACCTGGCCGACCTCGGCGAGCTCGTCGCCGGTGAGCTGGAGCGGGGCGAGCGCGGACGGCGAGCGCGGCAGGAGCTCGACGAGGATGGCGCCGCCGCCGCCGCGACGGCCGCCTTCGATCGGGTCGGCGGCGGAGGTGCGGCCGGCGAGGAAGAGGGCCGGGATCCGGATGAGGCCGCCGGTCTGGCCGCCTTCGAAGCGGCGGGTGCCGTAGACGCGGCGCGCGGTGTAGGCGGGGCCGGTGACGAAGGCGATCTCGACGTCGAGCGCGACGGGGTGGAGGAAGGTCTGCACCTCCTCGGTGAAGACCTCGCGCGCGGCGGCCGGATCCTCGAGGAAGTAGAAGTTGCCGGCGCCGACCTCGGCGAGGCCGCGCATGACCTCGACGTCGAAGGACTCGCCGACGCCGATGGTGGTCAGCCCGATGCCCTGGCGGGCGTAGGCTTCGGCCAGGGCGTGCATGCGCGCAGGGGTGGTGAGGCCGGCGGTCGCCTCGCCGTCGGAGAGCAGCACGACACGGGTCTCGCGCTCGGCGAGGACGGCGGCGGCGGCGTGCTCGTAGGCGACGAAGAGGCCGTCGTAGATATTGGTCGCGCCGCGGGGGGCGAGGTCGGCGATGGCGATCTCGAGGGCGTTGCGATCGGCGATGGGATCGAGGGCGGTGACGCGGACCTCGGCGCGGTCGCTGTAGGTGACGAGCGTGAGGCGGTCGCCGGGCTCGAGGTGGTCGAGCATGCGGGTGAGCCCGGCCTTGACGGCGTCGAGGGGGCCGCCGGACATCGAGCCGCTGACGTCGATGGCGAGCACGAGATCGAGCGGCGGGCGCTCGAGGGTGGCGGGGTCGATCGGGGTGTTGAGACCGAGCTGCACGACGGTGCAGGTCGAGCCGGTGATCATGTTGCCCATGGCGCCGCCGAGGGCGTGCATGCAGACGTCCTCGCCGCAGTCGGCGGGCGGGTAGTCGAGCTTGTGCTCGGCGAAGAAGCCGATCTCGTCGAGGGTGTCCGGGTGCGGGATCTCACCGGCCTCGAGGATCTGGCGGAAGAGGCCGAAGTCCTGGGCGCCTCCCTGGCCGAGGCCGACGCCGCCGGGCGCCGAGGTGGAGCCGGCGGAGTCGGCGTCGGCGCCGCAGGCGGCGAGGGGGAGGAGCGCGAGGAGTGGGAGGAGCGCAAAGGGCGCGGGGAGCGAGCGGATGAGAGAGGGTCGCATGGTCGGGTTCACTCCGCGGTGGGTGAAGGCGAGAGGAAGACGGACTCGAAGGCGTAGTCGTAGCCGTGCAGCGGATCGGTGTGTGTCGGCATGCAGGCGGTATCGCCGATGGGGATGCGCTCGGCGCGATGCACGACGAGCGTGCCGGTCTCGAGCGCGACGCTGTCGCCGGAGAGGAGCGTGATGCGGTCGCCGAGCCCCTGGAGGATGATCTCCTGGGGGATGACGAGGTTGCCGCAGGGGCCGGCGGTGGGGCGACATTCGGGCAGGTCGCCGGCGGCGACGTCGCCGCGCCCGAAGGGGACGAGGTCGGGGCCGCGCGCGAGGACGAGGCGCTTGCCTTCGGCCGAGGCGGTGCCGAGGAGCTGGAGGCCGTCGACCTGGCGGAAGGACTGGCCGGTGGACTGGCGGCTCACGTGGAGCGGATCGCCGGGCGCGAACGGGAAGTACGACGTGCCGGTGCAGAGGTACCAGGTCTGGGTGTTGTCGAAGGTGAGGCGGTGGCAGCCGTCGGGCGCGGAGGTGATCGCGGCGAGCGTGCGCGGGCCGTCGGGCGGCGGGTCCTGCCAGTCGATGAAGCCGCCGGCAGGGGCGGGCTCGCAGCCGGGGAGCGGCGTCGGCGGGGTCTCGGGCGGGGCGGGGAAGAGGGTGGCGTGCGGCTCCCAGCGGGCGCCGGCGGGGGTGCGGGCGATGCGCACGAGGCGCTCGCGGGGGAGCTCGTCGGGGGTCGGGGTCAGCGGGACCGGCGGGAGCTCGGCGGAGGTCCAGAAGAGGAGCACCATCGGGATCGGCTGGCCGGCGGCGGTGGTCGCGCTGGTGATGCGGCCGCGGTGCAGGGTGCCGTCGACGAGCACGGCGTGGCAGTCGCCGGTCGTCGGGGTGAGGCCGTCGGGGTGGGCGACGACCGCGCGCTCGGGCTCGACGCGCCAGGCGCGGGCGTCGTCGAAGAGGGCGCGGGACAAGGACGCGGAGGGGTCGCGTGCGGCGGCGGCGCAGTCGACGACGACGCCTTCGCGGAGCGGGCGCATGCGCAGGATGAGCGTGTCGTCGGAGGCGGCGGCGATGAAGAGGTCGGCCTCGACGGAGGCGAAGAAGGGCTCCTCGGGGGGCGGCGAGGTGGCGACGGAGGCGGTGAGACCGGCGCTGAGCGCGAGGGTGGTCAGCGGGCGGCGCAGGCGCGGCGCGAGTCTGACGGCGCGGGCGTGGCGCGGGCGCGTGAGCAGGCGCCAGGAGAGGGCGAGCGCCGGGAGCGTGAGGAGGTCGGTCGGGTCGACGGTGATGTGCCAGGGCAAGGGGCCGAGCGCCATGAGGGACTCGAAGGCGCCGGCCGCTGCGGGCGAGAGGTTGATGGCGGAGAAGACGAGGCCGATGGCGAGGTGCGCGGCGAAGAGCGCGCGCTGCGTGGTGAGACGGAGGAGGGTCGCCAGGAGGGCGGGCGCGACGACGAGACCCGCGACGTCGGAGAGCTTGCCGGTGAGCGCGGTCGGCAGCAGGCCGGCGCCCTTGAGCAGGTGATCGTTGATGACGAGCACGGCGAGGGCGGCGAGCCAGAGCGGGTGCGTGAGGAGCTGCGACGGGCGGGGCGTGGAAGCGTGCATGGCGCCGAGCATAGCGCAAACGGCGTGCCAGCCGGGGGCACGGCTAGAGTGCGGGGGCGCGGCACGGTGACCGGGACCGTGAGGTCAGGGGCGTATAGTAGGTATACAGGTCCGGTGTAGCCGGCCTGGACGGTTCAAGGGATCGCGCGCGCGAGGTCGACCACCGGGCGGTGCAACGGCTCGAGGGTGCCGGGCACGAGGGCGAGGCGCGTGATGTGATCCTTGCCGAGCTCGTCGATGTCGCGGCCCGCGGGCGGCTGGCGGTGAACCTGCCAGGCCTTGGCGAAGGCGCGTTGCCAGTGCGGCAGGCGGGCGGCGAGCGCGTCCCAGGTGAAGTGGCCGGTGCCGCGGAACCAGGCGAGCGAGCCCTCGGCGGCGGCGAGCGTGACGCCGTCCGCGTCGGCGGTGATGGCGCGGCGCCAGGCGCCGAGCGGGGCGCCGTCGGCGGCGAGGGCGACGCCGGTGGCGAGGCGGAGCTGGCGGCGCGGGGTGATGAGCTCCTCCCAGTGCCACGAGACGCGGGTCGGGCCGTCGCTGGTGAGCGAGAGGGCGACGCGCACGACGCCGGGGGCGGCGGTGACGTGCTCGAGGGCGAGGGTGTCGTTGTCGAAGTCGGCGTAGTGCGAAGCGAGGGCGAGGGCGCCGGAGGGGCGCAGGAGCAGCACGCGGATCATGCCGTCGGTGGCGATGACGAGCACGCGCGCGTCGTCGGTGAGCGGGGCTTCGCGCGCGCGGACCTCGTGCCAGTAGGTGAGCGGGCGGAGCACGTCGGCGTGTGGGCTCGGGGGCGGTGCGACGAACCACGCGGCGGGCAGGTCGGTGCCGACGCGGGCGGCGGCGGCGAGCGGGAGGAAGCTCGGGTCGGCGGTGAGGCGCGGGGCGTTCAGGGTCGGCTCGGGCATGCCGGCGGTCGCCGCGTCCTCTGAAGCGCAGGCGACGGTGTCGGGGCCGAGCGGGTTCTTGCGGCAGAGCGTGACGACGCGACGGAGGCGGCGCCGTTCCCAGTCGTCGGGGTCCGGGCCGACGCCCTGGCCCTCGATGCGGAGGGCGTCGGAGGTGGAGGTGATCGCGAGCGGGAAGAACGGGACGACGTCGGGCTCGAGCGCGTTGGCGTCGAAGGGGCGGGTGCAGCCGGCGGCCGACTCGCCGAGGAGGCGCGAGGGCAGCCAGCCGGAGCGGGTGCGCGCGACGAGGCGCCAGACGCAGAGTGGGCTGCGGGTGGTGGCGACGACGCGCAGCTCCTCGATCGGCGGGCCCTGGGTGCGGTGCGTGGGGGCAGGCGGCGGCGGGCCGGTGAACGGGACGCGCGCGTGCTCGACGAGCCCGTCACAGGTGTCGTCCTGGCACGGGCCGACCGCGGCCCCAGGACTCGGCGGTGGCGAGCGCGGCGAGCGAAGGCGCGACGGGGCTCACGTGGTCGTCGCGGCGCTCGACGTCGAGCGGCTCGAAGCGCAGCGCGTTCGTCGCCTGCAGGAAGGCCGCGTCGAGGTCGGCGTCCGCGATCGGCGGTGGGTCGGATGCGTGTGAGGCGCCACGCGGGGTGCAGGCGACCAGGAGCGCGGCGAGGAAGGACGTTGCGGTGCGTGGGTGGCTCATCGCGACTCCGGGGGCGCTGGCGTGGGCACGGCGAACGTGCGCGCCGGCAGGCCGATTCCGTTTTTCGCGAGGTCCGGGAGGCCCGCGTCGCTCAGTCGGAGAAGGCCTTGTTGTTCCAGGCCTCTTCGCGCGCGATCTGCATGAGCTGGTCGTGCTCGATCTTGAGCGCGGCCGAGCGGCCTTCGATCTGGGCGTCCGAGCCGCCGCGGTCGGGATGCGTCACGACGACGATCTGGTCCTGGCTGATCTGGTAGAGGAGGGAGCCCAGGGACGCGACCTCGACCGTGAGCGAGGAGCCGTCGCCGCTGCGGTAGTGGCCGTGGCCGCGCTGCTGGGCGGCGGCTTCCATGCTGACCATGAAGCGCTGGTGGTCGCGCGCCGGCACGCCGGTCGCGTACTGGTTGACGCCGGCGCAGGCGCCGAGGGCGAGCAGCGTGAGGAGCGCGACGACGAGGGGCAGAGCGCGGTTCATGACAGGTCCTTGGTCGGTCGCATCGCGGCGCGCTTCGGACCTGGCCGAAGGCCTTGGTCGCGGTCGCTGCGACGAAGCGGGGCGGGCGGTAGCACGGCGGGATCGGGGCCGTCAACACCGGGTCGGGCACCGACCACGCCACGGCTCGCGACGCGCTTGCGACGGCGGGGACTCACGCAGTATGAGGTCCCACGCCCATGGCCCGGCCGACCCCCCAGCCACACCCCTCCGACGCGGCCGGTGAACCGGACCGTCCTGGCCGCTCCCCGCGAGGGGCGGAGCGGCTCCTGGCGTTCGCTCGAGCCCTCAGCCGCCGGGCCCGGCAGCTCACCTTCGATGCGCGCGAGCCGCCGCCGGCGTGTGCCGTGCCCATCGTCCTCGCCATCGACGTCGAGCCCGATCAGCGCGTCTGCGACCGCTCCCGCCCGAAGCCGTGGTCGGGGTTCGAGCGCTGCCTCGGCGAGCTCGAGGCCGTGCGTGACATGCTGCACCGCGCCACCGGCGCCCCGGTGCGCTTCAGCTGGTTTCTGCGCATGGACCCCCAGATCGAGACGGTCTACGGGACCTGCTCCTACGTCGTGGAGCGTTACGGGGGCGCGCTCGCACGTCTCGCCGCCGCCGGCGACGAGTTGGGGTTGCACGTGCACGGCTGGCGCTGGTCGGACGAGTTGTGCACGTTCGTCTCCGACATGGGCGACCGCGAGTGGGTCGCACACTGCGTTCGCGTGGCCTTCGCGGCCTTCGAGGCGGCGTTCGCTCGCCGATGTCGGAGCTTTCGCTTCGGTGACCGCTGGCACGACTCGTCCATGCTCCCGCTCTTGCGCGAGCTCGGCGTGGTGGTGGATCTCACGCTCGAGCCGGGCAAGCGGGCGGTGCGCGGCCTCGCCCCCGACGAGCACACCACCGGGATGATCCCTTCGACCATCGGCGCCCCCGAACGTCCCTACAGGCCGGCACGCGACGCCTGGCTCGAGCCCGGCCAGGCCGCCGACGGCGGACCCTGGATGCTGCCGCTCAGCGCCGGGCTGCCGCACGCGGGCGCTCGCGAGGTGCAATCCCTCGGGTACTACCTCGAGCCGCGCGCCTTCAGGCATATCGCCCGGCGCGCCCTCCGCGCGAGCCGCAGGCCCTATGTGGCGGGCGCCATCCGAACCGATCTCGCCAACCTCCGCGACATGGAATTCTTCTGGCGCAACATGAGGTGGCTCGCGCGGCACCCATGGCGCCGCGACTTTCGCATCTGCACCACCGAGGAGGCGATCGCCCGACTCACGGAGCCAGAGCCGCGCGAGCCCGCTGGCCTCGTGCCCTGGTGAGCCGAGCTCGGGGTCGACCTCGTGGGCCGCGATACCTCTACGATGTCGTCGGTTCACGCAGGCGATAGCCGACCCCGGTCTCGGTGACGAGCATGCGCGGGCGCGCCGGATCGTCCTCGACGACGAGCACGACCGGGCCGAGCGCGCTCATGGTGCGAGCTCGGCGCGGACGTCGGGGGTGGCCTCGTCGAGCGCGGCCGCCTCCTCGGAGTCCGGCAGGGTCGGCGCGGCGCACTCGGCGGGCAGGGTGCAGGTGACGATGGCGCCGCCCTCGGCGCGGGTCATGGCGGCCATCTCGCCGCCGTGCGCGTGCGCGATGGCCCTGGCGATCGCCAGGCCGAGGCCCGCGCCGCGCGTCGTCCCGGTGGCGGTGTCGCCGCGGTAGAAGCGCTCGAAGACGCGCGCCTCGGTGCCGGGCGCGAAGCCGGGGCCGCTGTCGCGCACGGCGACCTCCAGGCCGCGCAGCGACTCGCCGATCTCGATCTCGATCGGCCCGTCGGCGGGCGAGTACTTGATCGCGTTCTCGATGAGGTTGCCGAGGAGCTGCCCGAAGAGCGCCGGATCGACGTGGAGAAAGGCGACGCTCGGCAGGATTCGGACCGCGACCGGGCGCTTGCCGAGCGCACGCTCGAAGCGCACAAGGGTCGCGCCGACGAGCTCGTCGGTCGGCACCCACTCGCGCCGCGGGGTGACCGCGCCGGAGTCGAGGCGGGTCATGTCGAGCAGGCTCGTGACGAGGTGCTCGAGGCGCCCGGCTTCGTCGCAGATCGAGGCGACGAGGTCGGCGCGCAGCTCCGTGGGGAGGGCGGGCTCGTCGCGGAGCGTGGTCGCCGCGCCGGTGATCGCGGCGAGCGGGGTCCTCAGATCGTGCGAGACCGAGGACAGCAGCGCGCTGCGCATCTCTTCGGTCTCGGCGCGCACCGAGGCGTCGCGTGCGCGCTCGGACAGGCGCGCGCGCTCGAGCGCGATCCCGACCTGGCGAGTGAAGAGCTCGGCGAAGTGGCGGCTCTCGCTGTCGCACAAGGTCGCGGGCTGACGCGGCAGGAGCGCCATCACCACGTCGCGTCCGAGCGGAAAGCAGCCGACGCGCGCGCCGGGCAAGGCGTCCGCCCCGAGGCCGGCCGGCCGCTCGTGATCGGCCACCCAGCGGGCGACGGCCATGTCGGTGGCGTCGAGCGCGGTGTCACCCGAGCGCGCCAGGATTGGCAGCGGGGCGCGCGAGTCGCTGCCCTCCACAGGGGGCGCGAGCACGGTCGCCTCGGCGTCGAAGATCGCGCGAGCGTGGTGGACGGCAGCGGCGGCGACCCGGGTGGCGTCGGGCGCGGCGCCGAGATCGCGCGCGAGGGTGAAGAGCGCGCTGGTCCGCGCCTCGCGCTTGCGCGCGGCTGCCTCCTGGCGCCGGAGACGCAGGGTGAGCCCGCCGATCAGCAGGCCCACGGCGAACATCGTCGCGAAGGTCAGGATATGGCGCAGGTCGGCGACCGCGAAGGTGAGGTAGGGAGGCACGAAGAAGAAGTCGTAGGCCGCCACCGAGGCGACCGAGGCGGCGACCGACGGACCCCGCCCGAAGCGCATCGCGACGAGCATGATCGCGACGAGGTAGAGCATCACGACGTCGACCTGGGCGAGGGTGTCGTGGCCGAGCAGCGAGACGACCGAGGTCAGCGCGACCGCGCCGACGCTCCAGGCGTACTCGACGATCAGCGGGCGCTCGCGCGGGGTGGACGGCCGCTCGTCGGTCGGCGCGCACGCGACGACGTGCACCTCGAGATCGGCGGCGCGCCGCACCAGCAGGTCGACGAAGGTGCGCCGGACGAGGTGCTTTAGCCAGCGCCAGCGACCGCGCTGGTGACGACCGACGAGGATGCGCGTGACGTGTTGGCGGCGCGCGTGGGTGACGATGGCGTCGACGGCGCGGTCGCCTGAGAGCCACATCGTCTCGGCGCCGAGCGACTCGGCGAGGCGCATGTGGGCGTCGACGCGCGCGCGCGCGTCATCGGGCAGCGGGGGTCGGTCGGCGGCCTCGACGTGCACCGCCACCCAGGGGGCGCGCAGGCGGTCGGCGAGGCGGCGGGCGGCGCGGATCACCTCGGAGCTGCCGGGGCCGTCGCCGACGCAGACGAGCAGCTTCTCGTTCGACGCCCAGGCGTCCTCGATGGCGTGCGCTTCGCGCCAGGCGCGCACGTCGAGGTCGACGCGGTCGGCGGTGCGGCGGAGCGCGAGCTCGCGCAGCGCCAGGAGGTTGCCGCGCCGGAAGAAGTTCTCGACGGCGCGGGCGCCCTGCTCGCCGAGGTAGACCTTGCCCTGGTGCAGGCGCGTCAGGAGGTCGTCGGGCGGCAGGTCGATGAGCTCGATCTCGTCCGCGCGATCGAGGATGTGGTCGGGCACGGTCTCGCGCACGGTGACGCCGGTGATCTCGCGGATGACGTCGTGCAGGCTCTCGACGTGCTGCACGTTGAGCGTCGTGTGCACGTCGATGCCGGCGTCGAGCAGATCGAGCACGTCCTGCCAGCGCTTGAGGTGGCGGCCGCCGGGGGCGTTGGTGTGCGCGAGCTCGTCGAGGATGATCAGCTTGGGCTTGCGTGCGAGCGCGCCCTCGAGGTCGAAGTCGCTGAGCTCGGTGGCGCGGTAGCTGATCTTGCGCGGCGGCAGGATCTCGAGTCCGCCGAGGAGAGCGGCGGTCTCGCGGCGGCCGTGCGTCTCGACCCAACCGACGACGAGCCCCTCCGGGCGCGTGCGCTGGGCCCACTCGAGCATGGCGTAGGTCTTGCCGACGCCCGGCGCCATGCCGAACCAGATCTTGAGGCGGGCGCGGCCCTCGCGCACGGCGGCGTCCTGGACGCGCTTGAGCAGGGCGTCGGGATCGGGGCGCGTGGGCTCGTCACTCATGGGGCCCGATCATCGCGCTCATCGAGGGCGATGTTCAAGCGCGTGACGTTGACGCGCGGCTCGCCGAGCACGCCGAGCAGACGCCCCTCGATCGCGGCGTCGACGAGCGCGTGCACCTCGGGCTCGGGCAGACCGCGGGCGGCCGCGACGCGCGGGACCTGGAAGCGGGCGGCGGCCGGGGTGATGTGGGGGTCGAGGCCGCTGGCGGAGGCGGTGACGAGGTCGGCGGGCACGAGGCCGGCGGGCGCGGGGAAGGCGCGCAGGCGGGCGACGCGCTCGGCGACGGCGTCGTGGAGCGCGGGGTTGCTCGGGCCGAGGTTGGAGCCGCTCGAGGTGCTCGCGTCGTACGGGATCGGGAGAGCGCTGGGGCGAGGCCAGAAGTACTCGGATCGACTGAAGGATTGACCGACGAGCTACGAGGCGATGGGGGTGCCGTCGCGGTGGAGCAGGCTGCCGTTGGCCTGGTCGGGGAGCGCGACCTGGGCGACGGCGGTGACGAGCGCCGGGTAGGCCAGACCACAGAGCGCGGTGAAGACGCCGAGGGCGCAGACGGCGCGGAGGGATTCGTGGAGGACGCTCGGCATCACGTGACTCCCATGGACGTCAGCAGGAGATCGATGAGCTTGATGCAGGGAAACGGCAGCACGAGACCGCCGAGACCGAAGACGAGGAGGTTCTTGCGCAGCATGACGGCGGATGGGGCGGGCCTGACGCGCACGCCGCGCAGCGCGATGGGAATGAGGGCGACGATGATGAGGGCATTGAAGATGACGGCGGCGAGCACGGCGCTGGTGGGCGAGCCGAGGCCCATGACGTCGAGCGCCTCGAGCTGCGGGAAGGTGGCGGCGAAGGCGGCGGGGATGATGGCGAAGTACTTGCTCACGTCGTTGGCGATCGAGAAGGTCGTGAGCGCGCCGCGGGTCACGAGGAGCTCCTTGCCGATGGCGACGATGTCGAGGAGCTTGGTCGGGTTCGAGTCGAGGTCGACCATGTTGCCGGCCTCCTTGGCGGCTTGCGTGCCGGTGTTCATCGCGACGGCGACGTCGGCCTGCGCGAGCGCGGGCGCGTCGTTGGTGCCGTCGCCGGTCATGGCGACGAGGTGGCCCTTGGACTGGTAGGCGCGGATGAGCTCGAGCTTCTTCTCGGGGGTGGCCTCGGCGAGGAAATCGTCGACCCCGGCCTCGGCGGCGATGGCGGCGGCGGTGAGGGGGTTGTCGCCCGTGACCATGATCGTGCGGATCCCGAGGCGGCGCAGCGCGGCGAAGCGCTCGCGGATCCCGCCCTTGACCACGTCCTTGAGCTCGACGACGCCGAGCACGCGCGCGCCGTCGGCGACGACGAGCGGGGTCGAGCCGCGGCGGGCGACTTCGGCGGCGGTCTCGGCGACGGCCGGCGGAAAGGGCGCGCCCTGGGTGGTTACCCAGGGCTCGATCGCTTCGGTGGCGCCCTTGCGGATCCGGCGCGGGCCGAGATCGATCCCGCTCATGCGGGTCTCGGCGGTGAAGGGGACGAAGGTCGGCTTGCGGCTCGTGAGGTCGCGGCCGCGGATCTGGAAGCGCTGCTTGGCGAGCACCACGATGCTGCGACCTTCGGGGGTCTCGTCGGCGAGGGAGGCGAGCTGGGCGGCCTCGGCGAGGTCGCGCTCGCCGACGCCGGGGGCCGGCAGGAAGGCGGTGGCCTGGCGGTTGCCGAGGGTGATGGTGCCGGTCTTGTCGAGGAGCAGGACGTCGACGTCGCCGGCGGCCTCGACGGCGCGCCCGGAGGTCGCGAGCACGTTGGCGCGCACCAGGCGGTCCATGCCGGCGATGCCGATCGCGGAGAGCAGGCCGCCGATCGTCGTGGGGATGAGGCAGACGAGGAGCGCGATGACGACGGTCACGGTGACCGGCGCGCCGGCGCCGGCGGCGAGGGCGGCGTCCTCGCTGAAGGGGCGCAGCGTGACCGCGGCGAGGAGGAAGATCATCGTCAGGGCGGCGAGGAAGATGTCGAGCGCGATCTCGTTGGGGGTCTTCTTGCGGCGGGCGCCCTCGACCATGCCGATCATGCGATCGAGGAAGGTCTCGCCGGGGTTGGCGGTGATGCGCACGAAGAGGTGGTCGGAGAGCACGCGCGTGCCGCCGGTGACCGCCGAGCGATCGCCGCCCGATTCGCGGATGACCGGCGCGCTCTCGCCGGTGATGGCGGACTCGTCGACCGAGGCGACGCCTTCGATGACCTCGCCGTCGCCGGGGATGAGCTCGCCGGCGGTGACCAGCACGACGTCTCCGCGGCGGAGGTCGGCGGAGGGGATCTCGTCGCGCGGCACGGCGTGTAGCTGGGGGCTGGTGGTGGCGTCGGGGGGCGGCGGGGAGCGCAGGCGGTGCGCGCCGACGTCGCGGCGGGCGCGGCGCAGCGTGTCGGCCTGGGCCTTGCCGCGTCCTTCGGCGAGGGCCTCGGCGAAGTTGGAGAAGAGCACGGTGAACCAGAGCCAGAGCGAGACGGCGAGGGTGAAGGCGGGCGGGGCGTCACCGGCGGAGGTCAGGGCGGCGTGCAGGAAGAGGACAGTGGTGAAGGCAGCGCCGATCTCGACGACGAAGATGACCGGGTTCTTGATCGTGCGCCGCGGGTCGAGCTTGAGGCAGGCGTCGACGACGGCGCGGCGGAGGAGGGTGGGTTCGAAGAGGCGGCTCATGGCGCGTAGGCTCCGAGCTGGAGGTGCTCGACGATGGGGCCGAGGGCGAGGGCGGGCACGAAGGTGAGGGCGCCGACGAGCACGACGACGCCGACGAGGAGGGCGACGAAGAGCGGCCCGTGTGTCGGCAGGGTGCCGGCCGAAGGGGGGACCGACTTCTTGGAGGCGAGGGAGCCGGCGATGGCGAGCACCGGGAGCATGACGCCGTAGCGACCGACGAGCATGGCGAAGGAGACGAGGAGCGCGAAGAAGGGACCGCTGGCGGTGAGGCCGGCGAAGGCGGAGCCGTTGTTGTTGCCGCCCGAGGACAGCGCATAGAGGATCTCGGAGAAGCCGTGCGGGCCGGGGTTGGCGGTGGCGGCGCGGCCTTCCGGGACGGCGACGGCGAGCGCGGTGCCGAGGAGCACGGCGGCGGAGGGGAGGAGGATGGCGAGCGAGGCCATCTTCATCTCGCGCGCTTCGATCTTCTTGCCGAGGTGCTCGGGGGTGCGGCCGACCATGAGCCCGGCGGCGAAGACGGCGACGATGGCGAAGACGAGGAGGCCGTAGAGGCCGGAGCCGACGCCGCCGAAGATCACCTCGCCGAGCTGCATGAGCCACATGGGGGCGAGCCCGCCGAGCGGGGTGAAGGAGTCGTGCATCGCGTTGACGGAGCCGTTGGAGGCGGCTGTGGTGGCGGTGGCCCAGAGCGCGGAGGAGGTGACGCCGAAGCGGACCTCCTTGCCCTCGGTGCTGCCGCCGGACTGGTCGGCGGTGACGGACTGGTCGACCAGGGTGGCGAGCGCGGGGTTGCCGGCCTGCTCGGCGGCGACGGTGGCGACGGTGAGCGGGACGAAGACGAGGAGCATGGCGGCGAAGACGGCGACGCCCTGGCGGCGGTCCTTGACGAGGGTGCCGAAGGTGAAGCAGAGGGCCGCGGGGATGAGCAGGATGGCGATGAGCTCGACGAGGTTGGACAGGGCCGTCGGGTTCTCGAGCGGGTGGGCGGAGTTGACGTTGAAGAAGCCGCCGCCGTTGGTGCCGAGCTGCTTGATGGCGACCTGGGAGGCGACGGGGCCGAGCGCGATGGTCTGGTCGGCGCCTTCGAGGGTCGTGACGTGGGCGGCGGCATCGAAGGTCTGCACGACGCCCTGGGTGACGAGGACGAGGGCGACGATGAGGGAGAGGGGCAGGAGCACGTAGAGGGTGACGCGCACGAGGTCGACCCAGAAGTTGCCGATGGTCGGGGATTCAGCGCGGGTGAAGCCGCGCACGAGCGCGAAGAGGACGGCGATGCCGGTGGCGGCGGAGAGGAAGTTCTGCACGGCGAGGCCGGACATCTGGGTGAGGAGCGACATCGTCGTCTCGCCGCCGTAGGTCTGCCAGTTCGTGTTGGTGACGAAGGAGACGGCGGTGTTGAAGGCGACCTCCGGCGTCGGTGGGCCGAGGTCGAGCGGGTTGAGCGGCAAGCTCCCCTGGGCGAGCTGGAGGGCGAAGAGGAGCACGAGGCCCAGGACGTTGAAGACGAGCAGCGAGAGCGCGTAGCGCTTCCACGTCTGCTCTTCGCCGCGGGTGCGAGCGCGCGCAGGGTGGCGCGCTCGAGCCAGCCGAAGGGGCGGGTCAGGAAGTGGCGCTCACCGGTGGCGACCCTGGCGATGAAGCCGCCGAGCGGCACGGCCAGGAGCGTGAGCAGCACCAGATAGAGCGCGATCTGCGCGACGGCGTTGGCGCTCATTGCGGCCTCTCGGGGTAGAGGAGCGCGAAGATCAGGTAGAGGAAGATCGCGCCCGCGACGATCCCGCCGAGGACCAGGAAGAAGGACATCGCGCTTCACCTCCGCCGGCGCGTGCGATTCCGCACATCACGCGTGCGGGGGCGTCGCCCGGCTGGAGTAAGAAGATGCACTCGATCGCCTCATGGCGACGTCAAGAGCGTCTTTCGCAGCATCAAGAAGCGATCAAGATCGTGCACGCACTCGCCCACGGCGCTCGAGCGGCACTCAAGCGACCCAGGTGATCTCCCAGGTGCGGGTCGCGCCTTCGACGGTGACGTCTATCGAGTCGCCCAGCCGGCGCCCGCGCGCGGCGCGACCGATCGGCGAGCTCGGCGTCACCACCGACAGGAACCCGTCGCCGTCCGGCCCGGTGAGCTCGATCCCCGCCCCGACGGGCGCGATGAAGAGCGTGCGCCCCTCGCCGCTGTCCTCGTCCTCGATCTCGATGAGCGCGCCGAGGTCGATCGCACCACCGCGCGGGATCGGCTGGGGCCGGAACGACTCGAGCTGCGAGAGCGCCGCCAGGCTCTCGCGCGCCCGCTTCTCCTGACCGTGCGCCAGCGCCGAGTACTCGAGCATCATGCGCGCGTCCTCGCGCCGCACCTTGTCCTCTTCCCCGTCTCGAGCCGCCTCGGCCGCCGCGATGCGCTCGCGCTCCGCCACGCCCAGGCTCGCCCGGATCCGCTCGATCAACTGTGCCACCAGCGCCTGCTTGTCCATGTCGCCAAGCATATTCGTGCCTCGCCCACGCGCCAGAAATCCCGCCACATCTGGCCCACCCACCCGCGCCCTGGCATGCTCCCGCATCATGTGCGGACGCTTCGGCCTCAAGACCTCCTTCTCCACTCTCGCGCGCCTCCTGCGCGCCGAGCCCGTCGACGAACACGAGTGGGGCCCCGACTTCAACATCGCCCCCACCGATCCCGCGCCCGTGCTCCTGCGCGACGACACCGGCGCCCCCCGCCTCGACCTCTTCCGCTGGGGCCTCGTGCCCTTCTGGGCCGCCGACCCACGCATCGGCGCGCGCATGATCAACGCGCGCGCCGACACCGTCGCCACCAAGCCCGCCTTCAAGGAATCCTTCGCCGCGCGCCGCCTGCTCGTGCCCGCCAGCGGCTGGTACGAATGGCGCCACGCCCCCGCGCTCGCCACCGGCGACGACAAGAAGCCCCAGCCCTACTGGTTCTTCGCCTCCGACGACACCCCGCTGCTCATGGCCGGCATCTGGTCCCGCTGGAAGGACCGCCAGACCGGCGAGACCCGCAAGACCTTCGCCATCCTCACGACCGACGCCAGCCCCGCCACCGCCTTCGTGCACGATCGCATGCCGGTGATCCTCCCCGCCGCCGCCCAGGACCTCTGGCTCACCCCGACCACACCCGAGGCAACCCTGCTCGAGCTCTGCCAACCCTACCGCGGCCCCCTCGCCTCGCACCCGGTCTCCAAGGCGGTCAACTCCGTCAGGAGCGACGGCCCCGAGCTCATCGACCCGCTCCCGGCCACGCCCGAACAGGGACCGCTCCTCTGATCGCGCCCGCCCCGTCCCGCGCGACGCCGCGACGAAGCGGTGCGCGTGCCACCGCTTCCTGCTAAGCTCCTCCGCGATGTCGGACCCGATCGACCCATCGCGCCTGCCCCGCCCCGTCGTGCCTGGCCTCGCCGCCGCGCGCGAGGCCGCCATCGCGCGCCTCCAGGACGCCGCCGCCGCCTCCGACGACGACGCCTTCGACCTCGACATGCTCGACGAGCGCCTCGAGCTCGCGATGAAGGCGCGCACCCTCGACGAGCTCGCCGTGCTCACGCGCGACCTGCCCGCGCCCGCACCCGCCCTGCTCCCGCCCGTCGCCGCCTCCCCGCTCCCCACCACCGCGCTCGGCCCCGAGACCCCCAGGCTCAGCGCCATCTTCTCGAGCGTCACCCGCAGGGGACGCCGCCTCCAGCCGCCCACGATGCACGCCCGCGCCGTCTTCGGCAGCGTCGTCATCGATCTGCGCGAAGCCACCTTCGCCCCCGGCGTCACCACCATCCACTGCCGCTCGGTCTTCGGCAGCATCGAGATCAAGGTCCCGCCTCACGTCCGCGTCGAGCTCGGCGGCGCCGGCGTCTTCGGCTCCTTCGAGGCGTCCGGCCACAACGACCTCGCCGCCGCCTCCCCCGATGCGCCCGTCCTGCACGTCATCGGCAAGGCGGTCTTCGCCTCCGTCGAGGTCATCAGCCGCCGCCAGCGCGACAAGTCCCGCGCGCTGCCGCACCGCGCCTGAAGGCCCGCCGCCCCCGATGAGCACCGCGCCCACCGCGCCCACGCCCCCCTCCCCCCGCGAGCTCGCGCGCCACCTCGCTCACCGCGCCGCCATCACGCTCGGCCGCGTCTTCGTCTTCGTCGCCCTCGTCGAGATCGTCGCCGCCTTCACCCGCGCCGTCGCCGACCCCGACCCCACCCCCGCCGTGCTCGGCCACCTCGCCGCCGTCACCCGCGCCGCCTACGCCACCCTCGCCGCCCTCGCCGCCACCCGCCTCCTGCCGCTGTCGCGCGCCCTCGCCGTTCACCCCTTCGCGCTCGGCGCCGTCATCGCCTTTTCGCTCTCCGCCGCCCTCGCCCTCGCTCCGCTCTTCGCCCTCGTCCCGACCGACCTCGACGACTCCACCTGGGACGCGCTCCTCCAGATCCTGCGCGCCGTCACCTTCGTCGCCGGCGCATGTCTCGCCCTCCTCGTCGCCCGCACCATCGCCGCGCGCGAATCCCAACCCCTCGTCGCCCGCCACCTCACCTGGACGACCCTGCCCATTCTCATTGCTCTGCCGATCGCCTTTTCCGCCATCGACCCGGCGCTGTCCCCGACCCCCTGGCTCCCGCCGCTCCTGGCCTTCGCCCTTCCCCCCGCCATGGTCGCCACCCGCCTCATGCGCTGGGACGTCGCCCTGTGGGTCGTGCTCGCCCTCGTCGCGCTCGCCGCCACCGTGCTCTTCGAGCGCACCCCGAGCCCCTTCACCCTGCCCGCCGTCGCGCTGACCGGCGCGCTCCTCGTCAGCGCCATCGCCGCTGCCGGCGCCCTGCACGAGCTCGCCCCGAGCCTCGTCGCCCACCACGCCGACACCATCTCGCGCACCCTCATCCGCCGCCTCTTCGACGGCACCCTCCGCGGCGAGGGCTCGCGCGTCGGCGACCTCGACCCCGCCGCCGCCGACACCCCTCCCCCCGACGAAGCCGCCGAGGACGCCGCCCACCTCGCCCGCACCCTGCGCGAGCTCGGCATCGAGCCCCGCCCCTCGCTCCCGCTCCCGCCCCCACCCACCGAGCCCCCGCCCGCCGTCATCCAACCGCTCGTCCCCAAGAGCCGCTCCACCCCGCGCCCCGCCCCGGACGACGCCCCCTCCGCCTCCCCCGCCCCGCCCGACGAGCATCTCGCCCCGGTCCTCCTCCTCCCGACCGCGCTGACCGGTCTTCACCAGGGTCTTCGCTGGTGCTTTGCCGCCTTCGTCGCCCGCGCCGTCGTCACCGTCTTCGGCCTGCTCCTCGCCGCCAGCCCGCTCGCCGACTTCGCCATCGCCGTGCTCGTCTTCGACCTCGCGCTCATCGCCTCGAGCGCCCTCTTCGTGCGCGGCCTCCTCCTCATGCGCCCCGCCCCGCTCGCCGTGCTCGCCCGCCCCACCCTCGTCACCTTCGCGCTCACCGCGCTCCTCCTCACGCTCGACCTCGCGCTCGCCGCCTCACGCCTCGCCGCCCCGACCGTGCACCCGGCGCTCCTCATCGCCGACACCGCCGTCGCCGTCGCCGCCGTCGCCGCCTTCCTCGTCATCGTCGCCCGCCTCGGCGACCACCTCCGCGCTCCCCGCCTGCGCCCCCGCGCCCGCACCGCGCTCACCCTGCTCTCGCTCCTCAGCGCGCTCGCCGCCGGCACCGCCATCGTCGGCGACCTGCCCGCCTCGGACCTGCAGTGGCTCTCCATCCCGCTCGGCCTCACCACCGCGCTGGTCGGCCTCGGCCTCTGGATCTCGCTCCTCTGGCTCACCCACGACGCCCGGGACACGCTGCGCCCCTGATCCCGACCCGAACGCTGCTAGCGATCGGGCTCGCATCGACCCGCTCCTTCTATATAGTGTCGCCCGCCCGACACCCCGAGGCCCGCATGCCCCGCACCCCACTCGCCGCCCGCTCCGCCTTCGCGCCGCTCGCGCTCGCCCTCTCGCTCGCCCTCGCGCCCTCCCCCGCGCACGCCGAGCCCTGGGTCTTCAAGTACGACGAGTTCCCCGAGGGCCTCTCCCAGGCCGCCTCCATCATCGACGGCGGCCAGTTCTACACCCAACCCGGCTTCGTGCGCGGCGAGGCCTTCGGCCAGATCTACCGCCCGGCACCCGAGATGTTCCCCTTGCAGATCAAGGGCTTCGACATCATCCTCGCCGCCCCGCCCTACGCCTCCGGCACGCTCACCGCAAACGCCACCATCGAGATCTACAACTCCGAGTCCAAGACCCCCGACCCCGCCTCCTCGCCGATCTTCGCCATCTCGACCGCCGACCTCTTCAACCCCGTCACCCAGGAGTTCGGCCTGCCGCTCCAGGGCAACACCGGGATCTCGGTCGAGTTCGACCTCAGCTCCGAGGACAACCGCCCACCCGTGCTCACCGGCGGCAACATCTGGCTCGTCATCCGCTTCGACGACCCCGCCGCTTCGCTCGCCTCCGAGTGGGGCACGCTCTCCTGCTTCCAGGTCGAAGGCCTCATCTGCGGCTGCCAGAACGTCGGCACCGTGCACGACTCCGGCATCGTCAAGCAGGCCAACGTCATCCACCACGTCACCCCGCTCGGCACCTGCAGCGGCGCCATGGCCTGGTCCTACATGGAGAACATCCCCGCCACCGACACCGGCTTCACCATCGACGGCGACGTGATCATGCGGCTTCGCGCCGACGTCGCCTCCGCCCCCTGCGTGCCCGCCTGCGACGGCCTCGCCTGCGGCGACGACGGCTGCGGCGGCCTCTGCGGCACCTGCCCCGCCGACCGCTTCTGCGTCGCCGGCGCCTGCGTGACCTGCCAGCCGAACTGCCTCTCGCGCCAGTGCGGCGACGACGGCTGCGGCGGCTCCTGCGGCTCTTGCGGCGCCGACCAGATCTGCGGCGACGACTACTTCTGCCACGACGACTGCACCCCCGATTGCTCCCAGAACACCTGCGGCCCCGACGGCTGCGGCGGCTCCTGCGGCTCCTGCAGCGACGGCCTCACCTGCACCGCCGGCCGCTGCGAAGCCGCCTGCGCCCCGAGCTGCGACGGCCGAGCGTGCGGCCCCGACGGCTGTGGCGGCACCTGCGGCACCTGCCCCGCCGATCACACCTGCGACGACGGCGTCTGCGCCGCCCCCTGCGCCCCGGCCTGCGACGGCGCCGAGTGCGGCGACGACGGCTGCGGCGGCTCCTGCGGCACCTGCGCCGCCGGCGACACCTGCGACGCCGGCCGCTGCACGACCCCACCACCGGCGCTGACCATCACCACCGTCTCGCCCAACCAGGCCTTCGCCCTGCAGCCGACCGCCATCTCGATCACCGGCACCGGCTTTTCCGCCGGCGCCCAGGTCAAGATCGGCGCCAGCGACTGCAGCGACGAGGCGGTCACCGGCGACGGCCTCATCACCGCGACCGCGCCCCCGCTCGGCGTCGGCAACTACGCGGTCATCGTCGTCAACCCCGACGAGCGCATCGCCACCCTGCCCAACGCCTTCCAGGTCTTCCCGGTCGACCTCGTCACCCCCCCGGTCTCCGGCAGCTCCGACTCCGGCTGCGCCTCGACCTCGCCGTTGTCCTCCATCGCCTCGCTCCTCCTCGCGCTCGCTCTCATCGCCCGCGCCCGCGCCCGCGCGGACTGACAACGGGGTTCCCCCGCCGGCCGCGTGATGCTATGCGCACGCCCCGATGCGCACCTGGACCCTCGCCGAGATCGCCAACGAGCCGCCCTGGCCGCTCGAGCGCACCCTCGCCCTGCCCGGCCGGGTGCGCGGCAACGCGCTCCGCGCCTGGGGTGCGCACGTCGACCAGCGCTTCGGCCAGGGCTCCGCCGACCGCGTGCGCGCCCACCTCGGCCTCGACGCGACCGAGCTCCCCGACCAGCCCACCAAGAAGCACTGGTACCCGGTCTCGCTCCAGATCCGCCTCGTGCGCTTCGTCGTCGACGAGCTCCTCGCCGGCGACGCGCTCGCCTTCGAGTCGGTCTTCGAGGAGTCGACCGGCACCGCCGAAAAAGCCCTCGTGCTCGCCGGCCGCATGACCGGCCCCGGCCTGGTCCTGCGCATGGCCGGCAGCTACCACGGCTCGGTCTGCGACGTCGGCCGCTGCCTGCCCGACGTCTCCTCGGGCAAGGCCGTGCTCGACTTCCGCGACGCCGACGTCTTCGAGGATCCGACCTGGCGCTTCGCCAACATGATCTCGATGAAGACGATGTTCGCCTCGCTCAAGCGCAACCTCTCGCTCATCCAGGGCGAAGAGCACGCCCCGCGCTCCTTCCTCATCCGCATGCACTGGTGAGCGCGCCGATGTCGTCGCGCGCCCTCTCCCGCGATCTCGAGCTCCTCTCCGATCCGGTGCGCGTGCGCCTCGTCGCCCTCCTCGAAGCCGAGGAGCTCTCCGTCGGCGAGCTCGCGCGCATCCTCGCCCTGCCGCAGCCGACGATCTCACGCCAGCTCAAGGCGCTCATCCAGGGCGAGTGGCTCTCCCGCCGCACCGTCGGCACCGCCGCCTACCTGCGCCTCGTCCCGCTCTCCGACCCGCGCCACGCCCTCTGGCAGCTCGTGCGCCAGGACCCCGCGCTCGCCCCCGAGCTCGCCGCCGACCTCGAGCGCATGGCCCTCATCGTCGCCGAGCGCCACGCCGACGCCTCGACCTTCTTCTCGCGCGTCGCCGCCGGCTGGGACACCCTGCGCGACCAGCTCTTCGGCCGCCGCTTCCTCGCCCCGACGCTCGCCGCGCTGCTCCCCCGCGACGCCATCGTCGTCGACCTCGGCGCCGGCACCGGGCACCTCATCGCGCAGCTCGCGCCCTTCGTCGACCAGGTCATCGGCGTCGACCGTGAGCCGAGCATGCTCGCCATCGCCCGCCAGCGCCTGGCCGAGCTCCCCGCCGCGACGCCCCCCGCCGCCGATCAGGTCACGCTCATCGAGGCCCCGCTCGAGCAGGTCCCGCTCGCCGACGCCAGCGCCGATCTCGCGCTCCTCGTGCTCGTGCTGCACCATCTGCCCGATCCGGTCGCCGCGCTCGCCGAGGCGCGCCGCCTGCTCCGCCCCACCGGCCGCCTCGTCGTCGTCGACATGCAGCCCCACGAGACGACCGCCTGGCGCACCTTCGGCCACCTGCACCAGGGTTTTTCGCCCGAGACCCTCGCCGCGCTCGCCGCCGACGCCGCGCTCGCGCTCACCCGCCTCGTGCCGCTCGCGCCCGACCCCGACGCCCAGGGCCCGCCGCTCTTCGTCGCGACCCTGACCCCGCTCGCGGCCGCCTCCAGAGCCAGCGCGCAAAAAAAACCGACCGGGACCTTGCGCCGCTCGAAGTGAGCTTATATTCGTCCATGCGCATCTACGAATGGATGCGCCGTTCCGCCGCCCCGGGAGCCTTCGACATGACCGCGACCTTCCTCGACACCCGCCTGCCGCTCTTCTCCAACCTCCCCTACAAGGTGAAGGACCTCTCCGAGGCCACCGTGCGCTTCGGTCGCAAGGAGATGGAGCTCGCGCTTCACGAGATGCCCGGCCTCGCCTCCCTGCGCGAGGAGTTCGGCACCTCCAAGCCGCTCGCCGGCGCGCGCATCATGGGCTCCTTGCACATGACCATCCAGACCGCCGTGCTCATCGAGACGCTGGTCGCGCTCGGCGCCGAGGTTCGCTGGGTCTCGTGCAACATCTTCTCGACCCAGGACCACGCCGCCGCCGGCGTCGTCGTCGGCCCGAGCGGCACCCCCGACAAGCCCGCCGGCTCGCCGGTCTTCGCCTGGAAGGGCGAGACGCTCGCCGAGTACTGGTGGTGCACGATGCAGGCCCTCGAGTGGCCGGGCTCGCCGACCGGCGGCGCCAACATGATCCTCGACGACGGCGGCGACGCCACGCTGCTCGTGCACCTCGGCTACGAGCACGAGCAGGCCGGCACCCTGCCCAACGTCGACGCCGCCTCCAATGAAGAGGAGCGCATCATCCTCCAGCTCATCGTCGACGTGCGCCGCGAGAAGGGCGACAAGTACTGGACGAAGATGGCCGCCGGCATCAAGGGCGTCACCGAGGAGACGACCACCGGCGTGCACCGCCTCTACAAGCGCCAGGTCGACGGCACGCTGCTCTTCCCCGGCATCAACGTCAACGACTCGGTGACCAAGTCGAAGTTCGACAACCTCTACGGCTGCCGCCACTCGCTGGTCGACGCGATCATGCGCGCCACCGACGTGCTCATCGCCGGCAAGAAGGCGCTGGTCTGCGGCTTCGGCGACGTCGGCAAGGGCTCGGTCGACTCGCTGCGCGGCCAGTCGGCGCGCGTCGCCATCACCGAGGTCGACCCGATCTGCGCGCTGCAGGCCTGCATGCGCGGCATCGACGTCATCACCGTCGAGGACGCCCTGACCCAGGACTTCGACATCTACGTCACCGCCACCGGCAACAAGGACATCATCACCGCCAAGCACATGGCGGCGATGAAGCACAACGCCATCGTCTGCAACATCGGCCACTTCGACAACGAGATCGACATGGCCGGCCTCGAGGCGATGGCCGCCCGCGGCGAGGTCGAGAAGATCGAGGTCAAGCCGCAGGTCCACGAGTGGAAGTTCAAGAACACCACCCACGGCCCCGACGGCAAGGGCCACTCGATCATCGTGCTCGCCGAGGGGCGCCTCGTGAACCTCGGCTGCGCCACCGGCCACCCGAGCCTGGTGATGTCGGCGTCGTTCACCAACCAGACGCTGGCCCAGATCGAGCTCTTCCAGCACGCCGACAAGTACGGCAAGACGGTCACCGTGCTGCCCAAGCACCTCGACGAGAAGGTCGCCCGCCTGCACCTCGACAAGTTCGGCGTCAAGCTCACGACGCTGACCGAGTCCCAGGCCGCCTACATCGACGTGCCGGTACAGGGCCCCTTCAAGCCCGACGCCTACCGCTATTGATCGAAGCCCGGTGGGTGCGCGGAGCTCCTGGCCCCGCGCACCCCCATCCTTGTCGCTCGTGATCGGCGCCACTATCCTCCGCTCACCATGGCGCACCCCGAACTCTCGCAGTACCTGCACGTGACCGAAGCCCAGGCTCGGCGCTTCGAGGAAGGAGTCCGCAACGCAGGAGACTTCTTCATGGAACGAGCCCCGGTCAACCTCGCGCTGGAGGCCGTCTGCGCCGATCTCGAGCGCGACGGGATCCCGTACGCCATCGCCGGCGCCATGGCGCTCAACCTGCACGGCTACCGCCGAGTCACCGTCGACGTCGACATCCTCATCACCGCCGAGGGGCTCGCCGAGTTCAAGCGCCGCCACCTCGGTCTCGGATACGTCGAGCGGTTCCCCGGATCGAAGGGGCTGCGCAACACCGAGCACAACGTCGCGATCGACTTCCTCATGTCCGGCGAGTTTCCGGGCGATGGCAAGCCCAAGCCCATCCGCTTCCCCGACCCGTCCGTCGCAGAGCTCGTGGGTGGCAAGCGCCTCTTGCCCACCGTCTGGGTCATCAACTTGAAGCTCGCCTCGGGCCTCTCCGCCGAGCACCGCCAAAAAGACCTGGTCGACGTGCAGGAGTTGATCAAGCACGCGTCGCTCCCCCTCGAGCTCGCCGACGAGCTCGACCCCTCGGTCCGCGAGGAGTACGCCAGGCGCTGGCGGCTCGCGCAGATCGCCCTCCTCGACGAGCGCTGATCCGACAGTCTCGCTCAATCGTCGACGCAGACCTCGGGGGCCGAGAGCCCGACGACGTCCTCGCAGTCGAGCGGGGAGCTCACGAGCTGGAGGGACGTCAGCGGCGCACCGGTCACGTCGAGCCCGGTGAGCGGGTTGCCGCTCAAGAGGAGCGTCGCCAGCGACGTGTTGTACGCGGCGCTGGCGACCCTCAGCGCGGGCAGCATGCGCAGGTCGAGCTCGCTCAAAGCGGTGCCGGGGACACTGACGCTGACGACGTGGGTGCAGCCCGGCGAGAATGACAGCGCGGTGAGGTCCTCCTGATTCACCGCGCCGAAGTCGGTGGCGAGCCGACCGTCGGCGAAGGTCGCCGTCACGTGATAGACGCCGGGCGTCGTGTAGGTGTGATCGACGCTGACGGCCTCGTACTGGGTGCCATCTCCCATCTGCCACACCGGCGCGGCGCCCGAGGACGCGAAGTTGGCGGAGAGGCGGTCTCCCTCGATGGTCATGCTCGCCACGCAGCTACACACCCCACAGGAGCCGTCGCAGACTCCGACCGTGCTGACCACGCCGTCGTATTGCGAGCACATCACCGGCGGCGGAACGCCGAGCACGTCCCCCTTGTACGCGGTCCTGACGGCGCTCGTGCCGACGTCGAGGCCGTGCCGCTGGCAGGACGCCGAACCCGAGGTCGTCAGCGTCGCGTCGACGTCGATGTACGGATAGACGAGGCCGCGCGCGGTGGGCAGGCCGGAGGCGAACCCTTCGTTGTCGTCGTTGGCGGTGGCCGAGAACGACAGCGTGCAGGTCTCCCCTCCGAAGCTCAGGAGGTCGGTCATGCTGATGGCGAGGTTCCAGTAGGCCTTCTTGCACGACGCGGGGCCGCTACCGCAGTCGAGCTGCTCGAGACCCCGATAGACGCCATAGTGCAAGGTGTTGGTGCCGGCGCTGACATGCGCATTGCCCGCGTCGGCCGTCGGATCGAGCGTGAACGTTCCGGCGCTGCCGCAATCGACGGCGACGAGCCCGTAGAGCAGGTTGGTCTCCGTCGCGTCGCTACCAGCCGAGCAGGCGAAGCCGAAGACCGCCGTCCAGTCGCGCACGTCGTCCGCACCGTGCAGGAGCTCGATGTGCCGGTCGCCATCGTAGCAGTTGTCGAGCTTGGCAGAGCAGAAGATGTCGGCGAAGTTCACGGCGATGTCGAAGAAGCCCTGATCGGCTTCACGCATGATCGTGAGGTTGAGCTCGGCCAGCGTGTCCTGGTTCTCGAGGCAGGTGAACGAGAGCGTGCAACCCTGGGCGCAGGGATCGCGCCACTGACCGAGATCGACCCGGCCAGCGTCGTAGAGCCCGTCCACGAAGATGGTCACGTCGTTCTGGACACCAGGGTGCGCGGCGTCGGGCAGGGTGTCCGCCGACGGAGATGCGTCGCACGGACCGACGTAGGCGATGTCGCCTCCGCCCCCATTGCCGAACTCATCCGAGCAGACCGTCTCGGCGTCGACGGTACCGATGAGCTCCCGATTTGCCTGGCTCCTGCCTCCGCGCGTGTTGTTCGGGTCGCCGCGCGTCCAGACCGTGTCCCCGGCGGTCGACACCTCGACGTCATAGCAGACGCTCGAGACTCCCGAGAGCAGCAGGGGCCCGACCTGGAGCTCGACGCGCGCCTCCTCGCTCGGGGGCTCCCTATCGATCATGCAGCCGGCGGCGGCGTACACAGAGACAGTCCCGATCGCGGCCCTCATGAGCGCCTTCATGTGCGCCTCCGTCGTGACGATTACGCGGCTCGGAGCGAGCTTCGCAGGACGGTCGTGCCGGCCGAACCTCGCCAGCGTGGATGAAACCCTCGAGCGGCGCTACCCGTAGAACTACAGGTTTGACAGCGCGCGGCGGTCGCGGGGCCGCTGCCGCGGCCCGCGCCAACACGGAATCCTGGTTGCGCTCCCCCCCGAAGCGGGGCAGGCTGCGCGCCCGGAGGAATCATGAGGCTCACCTTCATCGCGCTCACGCTGACCCTGTCGACGCTCGCCTGCGGCAAGACGCAGAAGCAGGCGCCCGACGCCACCCCCGCGCCGACCACCGCGCCCGCGCCGGCACCCGACGCCGCCGAGCCCGCCCCCGCCGACGCCGCCGCGCCGACCGCGGCCGACGCCGCCGAGCCAGCCGCCGCCGACGCCGCAACAACCGCCGACGCCCCCCCGGCCGCCGACACCGCCGCCGCGCCGGCCGGCGACGACTTCAAGGTCCTGCTCGAGCAGTTCGCCGACGTGCGCATCCTGCGCTTTCGCGTGCCCGGCTGGGACAAGCTCGAGCCGAAGACCCGCGTCTTCCTCTATCACCTCGCCGAGGCCTCGCTCGCCGCGCGCGACATCTCCTGGGACCAGCGCCACCCCGAGGGCCTTCGCCTCAGGCGCACGCTCGAGGCGATCGACAAGACCTACAAGGGCGACCGCGATTCCGACGCCTTCAAGGCCTTCACGGTCTACCTCAAGCGCGCCTGGTTCTCGCACGGGATCTACCACCACTACTCGAACAAGAAGTTCGAGCCGGGCTTCTCCAAGGAGACCTTCGCCGAGCTCGTCGCCGCCTCCGACCCGGCCGCGTTCCCGCTGGGTGAAGGCGAGACCGTCGCCGCGCTGGTCGAGCGCCTCACGCCCCTCATCTTCGACCCGGCCGTCGACCCGATCAACGTCGCCATCGCCGAAGGCGCCGACCTCATCGCCGACTCCGCCAACAACTACTACGGCCGCGGCGTGACCCAGAAGGACGTCGAGGCCTTCTACGCCGAGAAGAAGAAGAACGCCGGCGACAAGC
The DNA here is from genome assembly GCA_011526585.1 of Deltaproteobacteria bacterium. Taxonomy (GTDB): domain Bacteria; phylum Myxococcota_A; class UBA9042; order PHBI01; family PHBI01; genus WYBB01. The sequence goes on along the minus strand of WYBB01000094.1, from coordinate 13,976 downwards.
CGGTCATGTTCGGCCTCAACTCCAAGCTCGTGAAGAACGCCGACGGCACCCTCGAAGAGCGCGTCTGGAAGATCGGCGGCATGTACTCCGCCGCGCTCGAGAAGTCGGTCGCCCACCTCGAGAAGGCCCTGGCCTACACCGAGAACGACAAGCAGAAGGCCTGGCTCGAGGCGCTGATCAAGTATTACAAGAGCGGCGACCTCGCCGACTTCGACGCCTTCAACATCGCCTGGGTCGCCGACACCGACTCGATCGTCGACCTCATCCACGGCTTCATCGAGAGCTACGGCGACGCGATGGACATGCGCGGGGCCTACGAGGGCATCGTGCAGGTCAAGGACGCCGTCGCCTCCGAGCGCATCGCCACCATCTCCAAGAACGCGCAGTGGTTCGAGGACAACATGCCGTACCTGCCCGCGCACAAGAAGGCCAACGTCAAAGGGATCTCCGCGCGCGTCATCGACAGCGTGCTCGGCACCGGTGACGCCGGCCCCGCCTCGCCCATCGGCGTGAACCTGCCCAACTCCGACTGGATCCGCCGCGAGCACGGCTCCAAGTCCGTCACGCTCGGCAACCTCATGACTGCCTACGAGAACGTCAAGCTCGCCTCCGGCGTCTTCGAGGAGTTCTCCGTCGACGCCGAGACCCTCGCCCGCCTGAAGAAGCACTCGGCCTACGCGCTGCTCCTCGAGGTCGACATGCACGAGGTGATCGGCCACGCCTCGGGCCAGCTCGAAGAAGGCGTCATGCCGCTCACCGACACCCTCAAGCAGTACGCCTCGACGCTGGAAGAGGCGCGCGCCGACCTGGTCGCGCTCTACTACCTGCCCGATCCCAAGCTCGCCGAGCTCGGCCTCGTCACCGACGCCGACCTGCCCAAGGCCGCTTACGACGCCTACATCCAGAACGCGCTCCTCGTGCAGCTCGCGCGCATCCCGCTCGGCGAAGAGATCCAGGAGGCCCACATGCGCAACCGCGCCCTCATCGCCCGCTGGGCCATGGACAAGGGTGGGCCCGAGGTGATCGCCAAGGTCGACAAGGCCCCCGGCAAGACCGCCTTCGTCGTCAAGGACTACGCCAAGCTCCGCGCCCTCTTCGGCGAGCTCTTGAAGGAGGTCCAGCGCATCAAGTCGCAGGGCGACTTCGCCGCCGGCCAGAAGCTCGTCGAGGACTACGGCGTCAAGATCGACCCGACCCTGCACGCCGAGATCCACGAGCGCTGGAACAAGCTCGGCGTCGCGCCGTATGCCGGCTTCGTCAACCCGCGCATCGTGCCGGTCGAAGAGGGCGGCCAGATCGTCGACGCCAGGCTCGAGTACGTCGATGACTTCTCCGCGCAGATGCGCGAATACGCCGAGCGCTACACCACGCTCCCGCTGGACAACTGATCGATGGCGGCGGCGCTCTCGCGACGCTGGCCGAGCCTGGCGGTCTTCCTCGGCGCCGTCGTCTTCGGCGCCCTCGCCTGGCCGGTCTTCTCCATCCCGCTCCCGCGCGCGGGCGTCGAGCCGGTCGCCGCCGCCGTCGCGCTCGCCGCCTGGATCCTCGCCGTGTGGCACGCCCGCGCCGCGCGGCTCTCCGCCCTCGAGGCCGAGGCCAACCGCCTCTGGGACGCGGCCCTGGCCTTCGGCTCGCGCGCCGAGGCCTGGCTCGTCGCCGCCTCGCCGGCCGACGAGCTCGAGGCCGAGGCGCTGCGCCGTGCCGTCATCGATCGCCACAGCGCGCTCGTCGCCGCCGCCCGCGCGCACCTCGCCGGCCGCGACCCCCACGACGATACGGTCGTCCAGGCGATGACGCGCGAGCACGAGCGCAAGGGTCGCCACGGCACCCAGCTCCTGCAGCACCTCGCCGCCCTGCAGCGCGAGGCGCTCAGCGAGGCGACGCGGCGCGGCCTGCTCGGTGAGTCGCGGCTCATCGCCCTCGACGACGCGCTCTTCCTGCTCTCGACGGTGCAGCCGCTGACGCCGTCACCGCCGAGCCTCGCGGCGCGCGCGCTCCCCATCGCCAACACGCTGCTCGGCGTCGCGCTCGCGATCGGCTCGGCGCAACGCCTGAGCACGCTCGTGATCGGCGCGTTCGCCGGCCTCCTCTTCATCGTCTTCGAGGCATTCGCCAGCGCGCCGCTCGGCCCCGCCGACGACCCCCGCAGCGCGCGCCTGGCCGCCTGGTGATGCGCGCGTCGCTCCCCGTCGTCGCGCTCCTCCTCGCGGCCTGCGGCGGCTCGACCTCCCCGTCCGCCGACACGACCGACGTCGCCGAGATCGCCGAGACCGGCCAGGTCGCGGACACCTCGGAGCCACCGGACACCAACGACACGACCGACGGCGACGCCGTCATCACCCCACCCGAAGGCGCCACCACCCAGGAGCTCATCCGCCAGGCCCTGGCCGACGGCCGCCTCGACCAGGACACCGCGCTGGTCTACCGCGTCTTCGCCGCATTCTCCGACGAGCGCCTGCCCATCCCCTACCGTGGGCGTTCCAGCCACGACTCCCTCGTCGGCGCTGAGCTCGTCGCGCGCTACGCCGAACTCTCGCCCGAGCACCGCGCCGCCGTCTACCCGTTCACGCTGCCACCGCCCGCCGCGGGGAGCTGGTGGGCGCTGCGCGACAGCCAATCGCCGTGGCCCGACGACGCGCCGCCCCACCTCCTGCCGCCGCCGACCTGCCTCGCGCCGTTTTCCGAGCGCGGCCCCTGGATCCCGCTCGACTCCGAGCACTTCCGCGTCTGGTACTCCGAGCGCTGGCGCGCCGATCTGGGTGGACAGTCCGCGGCCGCGGTGCTCGAGGCGCTCGAGGACTACCTCTGGCCACTCCTGACCGGGCTCATGCAGACCACGCCGGTCAGCGACGCCGGTCAGCCCTGCAACGGCAACGACGGCCGCCTCGACATCTACGTCCTGCGCTTCCTCGGCGAGTACGGCTCGCCGCTGACGATGCCCTTCCCGACCGACTGCCACCAGCCGCGCGCAGCCTACATCGTGCTCCCGACCGCTGACGATGACCTCGACGCGCTCCTCGCCACGACCGCGCACGAATTCCTGCACGCGCTGCAGTTCAGCTTCCCCGTGCTCGGCGAGTGCATGGACTACCTCGGCGGCCCGTTGTGGTTCACCGAGGGTACCGCCGTCTGGGCCGAGGGTTACGCCTATCCATCCCAACAGGAGAGATTGCGGTCGCTCTTGACGGGCGGCATGTGGGCCACGCCCTTCGACGGCCTGTCGAGCGAGGCCGCGACCTTCGCCCGCTACCGCAGCTATCCGTTCTGGAAGCACCTCACCGAGGTGCACGAGGAGCCCGATCTGATCCGCCAGCTCTTCGAGGCGCTCGCCGTCTTCCCCGAGCACGGCGACGCGCTTGCACACGTCCTCCCGCGCGGTCTCGAGCTCGACTTCCTCGACTTCGCGGTGCAGCTCCTGAACGAGCCCCCCGACGACGCGTGGCGATCCTGGCTCGGCCTCGAAGGCGGCCCCGCGACGTCGGACATCTTCCCGCAGCTCGACGGCGGCGCGCTCGCGACCTCGATCGGCGCGATGTCGGTCAACGCCTTCGGCGTGCGCTACTGGCACATCGAGCCCGAGGACGACGCGCGCCTCTTCGCCTTCGACAACCCCATCGCCGAGATGCAGGTCCCCGGCCTGAAGCTCCACGCCGTGCGCAAGCTCGCCGACGGCACTCTCGCCGCCCCGCTCGACTGGGCGGCGATCGACACGCCCGTCCTGTGCCGCGACGATCCGAGCGACGACTTCGCATCCCTCTACCTGCTCATGACCTGGGCCGACCCCAAGGAGATCTACGGCCGCGTCACCGCCCCGCGCCCGGGCCGCCTCGTCGTCGCCGCCACGCCCTGCCGTGCGCTCACCGGCCACAGCGACGTCAGCATCGCGATGAACGAGCAGGTCGGCGCCTTCTCCGTCAGCACCGAGGAGAAGATCAGCGCCAGCTACTCGTTCACCCGCGCCGCGATCGACGCCGAGGGCGGCCAGGTCGCGATCGAATTCGTCCCCTCGGGCTCGCTCACCTGGTCGATGAGCTCATCGGTCGTCGCCGCGAGCGACCCGCCATTTTCCGCGAGCTGCCCGGCCGGTCCGGTCGACGCCAACATCCTGCACGAGCACGGCACGCTCGGCTTCGTCATCGACAAGGACGGCCAGGCCCTCTGGTTCGCCAACGGCCGCATCCCGATCGGGCCCCTGCCCTGGACCGACTGCTTCGGCGAGGCGAGCACGATGACGAGCGAGCCCTACTGGCTCTACGTCGGCGACCAGCTCCTGCCCTTCGAGGGCGCCGCGAGCCTCTCCGGCTCCTTCCGCCGCGATGGCCTCGATGCGAGCTGGCGCTTCACCCGGTGAACGTCACGCCAGGAACGCCTTGACGTCGGCCGCCGGGATCCCCAGCGCCTTGCCCAGACGCGTGACGAAGCCCTTCTCCATCTTGTCGATCTTGGCGTCGGCCTTGACGATCTCGGCAACCACCTTGAGCAGCGACTTCTTGTCGCGATCGCTCTCGAGCTCGAGGCGCGCCAGGGCGTCGGCGACGTTGACCTTGTCGCCGTCGGTCGACGCGATGTAGCTCTGGATGTAGGGCGGCAGCTCGGTCTCGCCGAGCACCTTCATCATCATCGCGCTGACGATGACGCGCTCGTCGGCGTCGAAGTTGCCGTCGATACTGCCGGCCGCGATCAACACGTCGGCGAGCGCGAGCGCGCGGGGGATGTCATCGGCGAGCTGGTTCCATCGCATGGCGACCTCCTGCTTGGCTCTGTACAATTGTACCGCCACTGATGACAAGCCCGCGACCCCGGGACTCTTTTGCCGCACCCTGCCTGCGTCCTTTTCGGAAGGTCACCGTCTTGGGATACAGGAGGTGTTCGACATGAACCGACCACGAACCAACGATGAAGTCCGCGCGGCCGTCCGCGCCCAGTATGCCCAGGTCGCGCGCGCCGAGAGCGCCGCATCCTGCAGCCCCGGCTGTTGCGGCCCGTCCCCCGACGCGAGCCGCGCGCTCGGCTACTCCGCCGAAGACCTCGAGGCGGTGCCCGAGGGCGCCAACATGGGCCTCGGCTGCGGCAACCCGCAGGCGATCGCCGCCCTCGCCGCCGGCGAGACCGTGCTCGACCTCGGCTCGGGTGGCGGCTTCGACTGCTTCCTCGCCGCGCGCAAGGTCGGCGAGCGCGGCCGCGTCATCGGCGTCGACATGACGCCCGACATGGTCTCCAAGGCGCGCGCCAACGCCGAGCAGCTCGGCGCCGCCAACGTCGAGTTCCGCCTCGGCGAGATCGAGCACCTGCCCGTCGCCGACGGCGTCGTCGACGTGATCCTCTCGAACTGCGTCATCAACCTGAGCCCCGACAAGGCCGCCGTCTTCCGCGAGGCCTTCCGCGTGCTGAAGCCTGGCGGGCGCCTGGCGATCTCCGACGTCGTCGCGACCGCCCCGATCCCCGCCGAGCTCCAGGACGACGTCGCCGCGATCTCCGGCTGCGTCTCCGGCGCCGCCGACGTCGGCACCGTCGAGGCGCTGCTCGCCGAGGCGGGCTTCTCCGACCTGCGCGTCGCCGTCAAGCCCGAGAGCCGCGAGTTCATCCGCGACTGGCTGCCCGGCCGCGGCGTCGAGCGCTTCGTCGCCTCCGCCACCATCGAGGCGGTCAAGCCCGGCGGCCCGCGCGCCGCGAGCGGCTGCTGCGCCCCGAGCTGCTGTGAAGGCGAGGTCTCGGCGTGATCTCGGCGAGCGCACGCGACCGCTGGCGCGAGCTCGAGTCCGAGCTCCGCCCCTTCGTGGCGCGTCGCGTGCGCGCCCCCCACGACGTCGACGACGTGGTGCAGGACGTCTTCCTCAAGATCCAGCGCGGCCTGCCGGCGCTCGACGACGACGAGCGCTTCGGTCCCTGGGTCTACCGCATCGCCCGCCACGCCATCGTCGATCACCTGCGCGCCGCCGCCCGCCACCCCCTCGCCGACGACGACCGCCTCGACGACGAGCCCGCCGAGACGCTCCCTGACGACGACGACCGCGCCGCCGAGCGCCGCCTCGCCACCGCGGTCGCCCCGTTCATCGCCATGCTGCCGAGCCCCTATCGCGAGGCGCTGACGCTGACCGAGCTCGAGGGCCTCACCCAGAAGGAGGCGGCCGAGCTCGTCGGGATCTCGCTCTCCGGCATGAAGTCACGCGTGCAGCGCGGCCGCCGCGAGCTCAAGCGCGCGCTCGAGGACTGCTGCGCCATCGCGCTCGACGCCCGCGGTCGCGTCGTCGGTTGCGAAGTGCGCAGAGACGGTCGGCTGCCCGACGACTGCTGCCACTGAAGGGCGTACGATGTGCGGGTGAGCCCAGCGCCGTCCGCCACGACGACACCACCCGCGCCGAGACCGACCGCGCCCGCGACGGAGGCCCTGCGCCGCCTGGCGACGTGGCTCATCGTGGTGGCCGGCCTGGACCTGCTCACCCTGATCCTGCACGCGACGATGTCTTCCGAGCTGATCGTCGCGCTCGGTCCTGCCTGGGCGCTCTCGGATCTGGCCTGGATCGGGCTCGCGGCGGCGCTGGCCGGGATCCGCGGCGCGGCCTGGTGGAGCGCGACGATCCCGTTGGCGCTCTGCTGGCTGATGTGGAACGCCTCCGGGACCCACATGGTGCTGGCGCTGACCGGCCCGGAGACGGCGGAGGCGCTGCTGCCGGCGCTGCGCGTCGTCTGGGGCATCGCGACCGCCGTGGTGGCGCTCGGGGTCGGGCTCCTCGGCGGACTGGCCACCCGGATCTGCGCGTTCGCCGCCCTCGCCCTCACCGCGGCCGCGTGGCTCGGCCAGCTGGCGGCGCTGCCCGGCCCGCTGCGGGTGGTGCTCTTCGTCGGCTCGTTCGTGTCGGTCCTGGCGGTCGGTGTGCTGCTGGCGGTCGCGCTGCGAGGGCGCGACGAACGCGTGGCCCCGGCCGCGACACGGGACGCCGAGTGGCGCGAGGCGCTCGCGGGCGCCGACAAGGTGCGCGCCGGCGAGCTGACCCGCGTCATCACCGCGCTGACGGTCGTGCTGCTCGGGCTCGTGCTGATGCCGATCGCGAAGAGCCCGGTGCTGGTCTACCTCCTGGCGGTGGCGGCGCTCGGCGGCTTCGTCGTCGCGACGCTCTTGACCCTCATCGGGGCGGCACGCCTCAGGCGGGTCCCGGTGGCGAGCGGGGCGCGGGGCGGCGCGGCGGCGGCGTATGCGTTCGCCTGGCTGGGGCTCGGCGCCGCCCTCTTCGAGGTCGCGGCCTTCGCGCTGGCGACAGCCGGGATCGACGGCCCGCACCGCGGCGCGCAATACGGTCGGGCGACCGCGTCGCTGTTGTCGTTGTCCTTCGCGACGGCGCTCTCCTGGAGCATCGTGGCCGTCGGTCGTTGGGTGGGCGATCGGCGCCTGGTCACGCGCGCGCTCCGGGTGATCGCGACCTACCTGGTCGTGGCGCTGGCGGGGCTCGTGGCAGCGCACGTCGAGCTCGGCCGCCGCAACGACTGGCTCCAGGTGCTCATCGCCGGCCTGGCGCTCCTGGTGGCGCTCATGGCGGTGCTCGACCTGATCGGGCTCCTGCGCCAGCTGCGCGGCGCCATCGAGACCCACGTCTTCGTCACGCCGTTCGACGAGGCCGAGCGCTGATCACTCAGTTCAGTCGTGAACCGCCCGGTGGGGCGACCCGCGGCGATGCAACGCAGGCAGGTCGGTTTCCTCCTAAGGAACCCAGGAAGTCAGGAAGGCAGGAGCTCCTGGCTTCCTGACTTCCTGGTTTCCTGAGATCGGGTCGGTCACTCTTCAAACGACGCGCGCGTTGCCGCCGTCGATCGGGATCTGCGCGCCCGTCGTCAGATCGAAGTCGCGCGTCATGAGCCGCGCGATCGCCTGGGCGACGTCCTTGGCGCGCACCTCGCGCCTCAGGATGTTGCGCGCCTTGTACTCGGCGACGCTCATGCCGTAGGCCGCCGCGCGCGCCTCGAGCTTCTGGTCGCTCCACAGGTGCGTGTCGAAGACCGCGTCGGGGTGCACGACGTTGACGCGGATCCCCTTTTCGCCGAGCTCGAGCGCCGCCACGCGCGCGAGCTGCGTGAGCCCCGCCTTGGCCACCGAGTACGCCGCCACGCCCGGCCCGGGCGCCGCGACGTTCTTCGAGCCGACGATCACCACCGCCGGCGCGAGCCCGCGCATCAGGTGCGGCGTCGCCGCGCGCAGGACCTTCATGTGCCCGTCGAGGTTGAGCCCGAGCGTCGCCGCCCAGCGCCTGTCGTCGAGCTCCGCCAGCGGCACCGCGTCCGGGAAGCTGCCGGCGTTGCTCACCAGCAGATCGATCCCCCCGAAGCGCTCGACCGTGTGCGCGACGGCCCGATCGACCGCGTCGCTGTCGGTGACGTCACAGACCAGCCCGAGCGCGCTCGGCCCGGAAAGCTCGACGACGACCTCGTCCTTGTCGAGCCCGACGACCATCGCCCCGAGCGCCTGCAAGCGCTGCATCGCCGCGCGCCCGATCCCGTGCGCCGCGCCGGTCACCAGCGCCACCTGCCCCGCGAGCTCCGGCCGCGCCGATCCCTTCTTGAGCTTTCGCTGCTCGAGCTCCCAGTACTCGACCTGGAAGAGCTCCGCCTCCGACAGCGCCGACCAGCCGCCCATCGCCTCGGCGCGCTGGATCGCGCGGATGGTGTGGCGCGCGATCGCGAGCACGACCTCCGCCTCCTTCGCGTCGCGCCCGAACGCGACGAGCCCGCGCCCCTCCCACACGACCCAGCGTGGCGCCGGATCGAGCATCACCTGCCCCGGCCGCCGATGTCGCTCGTAGTAGGCGCGATACGCCTCGGCGTAGGCCGCCACGGCCTGTTCCAGATCGACGCCGGGCGGGATCACCAGCGGCAGCCGCTTGGTCCGGATCACGTGGTCCGGAGTCAGCGGGCCGCGCGTAGCGATCGCGGAGACCCCGGGCAGGCTCGCGAACCCGGCCGCCTCCGGCTCCATGTCCGAGCACGCGACCAGCGCCTCGCCGGCGGTCTTGCTCACGGCCTGCCGCAACACCCCGAGCTCGTCGGGCTCCGGCGGTGACGGCGGCGCCCACGCCAGCACGTCCCACGCCCTGTACCGCGCGAGGCACTTCTCGGCGTCGTCGACGAGCCGGATCATGCGCTCGTACGATTCCTTCGCGCTCGCGCCCCACGAGAAGATCCCGTGGTTCATCAGCACCATGCCCTCGTAGGCCTGCGCGTCGTGGCCGCGCAGGATCTCCTGCACCGCCTTGGCGAGCTCGAAGCCCGGCATGACGTAGGGCACGAAGAGCACGCGCTCGCCGTAGGTCGAGCGCAAACGCTCGAGCCCCATCGGCGCGTTGCTCAGCGCGACCACCGCGTCGGCGTGGGTGTGATCGACCCAGGGCAGCGGAATGAGCGCGTGCAGCACCGCCTCGATGCTCGGGGTCGGCGCGTCGGGATCGAGCATCGCCGCGCGCTGCTCCTTGACCATCACCACGTCCGCGAGCTCGTCGCGCGCCGCCATCGCGAGCAGTGTCCGCATGCGCACCGGCGCGAACCCCGCCGGCTCGATCGTCGCCAGGTCCCAGCCGCTGCCCTTGACCCAGAGCACGCCGACGTCGTCACCGACGAAGTCGGTCTCGGTCGTCTTGACGCTGGTATTGCCGCCGCCGTGCAGCACCAGGTCCTCGTCCTGGCCGAGGAGGCGCGACGTGTACGCGCGCAGGCTCAAGACGTCCCGACAGCGCTCGGCCTCTTCGTCGTTCCAGCGTGACTTCATGGTGCGACCTCCCCGTGGCCTCGGCCGTGCTCTCCTGGCCCTTGCTCCTCGGGATGGTCTTCTGTTCCGCCGCGCCTGACAAGCCCGCGGATTCGATCGCCTCTCGTCGTTGACCTTGCATGTCGCGGCCAAAACAGCGATGGTGTGCCTGTGAAGAACGAGCCCAAGAGCACCGGCGAGACCCAACCCGAGATGTCGCTCGGCACGGTCGACGCCAACGGGCAGTTGCTCTGCCCGACCTGCGGCGGCGTCGTCGACCCGCGCCGCACGACCCAGGCGATCTCGCGCAAGGCGCGCCTGGTCCTCTTCTGTTCTTCGGGCTGCCTGCGCCAGTTCCTCGCGGCCGAGCGCGCCCAGCAACAGCAAGAGGGCTGACCTCGCCGTTGGCGAGGCCGCTTGCTCACCTCGGCTCGCGCCTCAGAGATCGACGCGCGTCGTGTCCGGGCTCTGCAGGATGAGGTCGCGCCCGTACGCCGTCGCCGGCGTCTGATAGCCGACCGGCGCCTCGCCGCCCAGCGCGCGCCGCGCGATGTCCAGCGCCGTGAACGCGGTCAGCGTGTAGCCGTTGGGCGTCTCCAGGCGTGAGCGCGCGACCTGGCCCGCGCCGTCTTCGACCTCGACGACGAAGATCGAGCGGCCACGCGCGCGCTCTTCTTCGCTCGGCCCGGCCGGGCGCGAGTCGATGCGCCACTTCATGAGGCGCTGCACGGGCTTGCTGCCGACGAGCCAGGGCAGACGACCGAGCGTCCTCGCGCTCCAGAGCATGCCGCGGTCCACCGCGAAGTAGGTCTCGATGTCGCCGATCCCCGTCGAGCGGTACGCGGTCGCGAGATCTCCCCAGGGCACCGCCATGCACAGCCGTGGCCCGCGCCCGAAGTCGAACTTGCGCACCAGCGAGCCGGCCCCGATCTGCGTCAGCTTGCCACCGCGCCGCACCCACGTGCCCTTGGACAGCCCCTCGACCATCGTCGTCGCGGTGCCGTGCGACATGCGCGCGCCGATCCCCAGGATGCCGATGCGCAGGACCTTCGCGCCCTGCACGCGCCGCGCCGTGTGCAGCGCCAGGCAATCCGACGGCACCACGTCGAAGCCCACCCCGGGCATTGCCATGATCCCGGCCATCTTCGCTTCCTCGGAGCGCGCGGCCAGCGCCTCGAAGACCGCGACCTCGCCGGTCACGTCGAGGTAGTGGACCTTCTTCCTGAGACACGCATCGAACATCGGCTTGGACGTGCGCGAGAACGGTCCCGCGCAATGCAGCACCACGCTGATCCCGTCGAGGCACGCGTCGATCGTCGACGACACGTCGAGCCCGAAGACGCGGTGCTCGAAGCCGAGCCGCTCGGCCAGCGCGCGCACCGGCTCGGCACTGCGCCCGGCGAGCATCGGGCTCAGCCCCTGGGTCTTGGCGAGCTCGGCGACGAGCGTGCCGGTGTAGCCATTGGCACCATAAACCATGAGCTTGCCAGTCATGTCTTCCGGCATAGTCCGTCCGGATCGCGATCGCAACCGCGACCGTCGCGCCTGGACCATGACTGTGCTTGAATAGCGTTCACCGACCTGGCGTCACGCGCTCGCGCCGACCTGCCGGCGTGATTCTTGGGATTGCGGAGCGAAATCAACGATGAAGCCGACCCTCTCAGCGCTATCGATCCTCGCCTTGGCCGCGCTCGGCGCCTGCACCGAGAGCTTCGACCTCACCTTGAGCTACCAGACCCGCGCCACCCCCGAGCGCGCGCTGACGATCGACAACGTGCAGGGCGGCGTGCGCCTCGTGCGCGGCGCGCCCGGCACGCCCATCGCCGGCACGGTGAAGATCCACGCCGCCGGCTTCGACGAGAAGTCCGACGCCAGGCTCGCCGCGCAAGAGGTCGAGATCGCCGAGTCGCTCCAGGGCGACGAGCTCGTGCTCGTCGTGCAGATCCCCGCCCAGCACCGCAACAAGACCTTCGCCGTCACCTTCGATCTCTCGGTGCCCGACAATCTCGTCACCTCGGTCGTGACCGACAACGGCCGCGTCAGCGTCAACGGTCTCATGGTCGCCGAGATCGACACGACCAACGCCGAGATCGATCTCGCCTTCACCGCCGCTCCACCCGGCGCGACGACCCTCATCCGCACCAACGACGGCCGCGTCGTCGCCGAGTCGCACGAGGGCCCCCTCGACGTCGCCACCAGCAACGCCCCGGTCGAGCTCTTCAGCATCGCCGGCAATACGCGCGTGTCGACCACGCAGGGCGCCATCGTCGCGCGCATCCTCCCGCCGCGCGCGGGCGAGGTCTTCCTCGCCACCACCAACGCGCCGATCGACCTCGGGCTGCCGCGCGACTTCGGCGCGCGCCTCCTCGCCGTGACCTCCAACCCCGGCGCCGTCTTCATCGAGGACCTGATCTTCACGCCGACCGGCAGCTTCCCCAACCAGGCCGAAGGCATCCTCGGCGACGGCGCCGGCCGCGTCGATGTGCGCACCATCGCCGCCGATATCTCGCTACATCGTTAGCGGCGGAGACTCGACGGTCTCTTCAGCGCCCGAGCACCAGCGGCACCGGTCGGCCGAGCTGACGCCCCGCGGGTCCGCGCAGCACCGGCCCGCTGACCCGTGGTGCCTTGACCGGTGCGCGCGCCACCAACCGATAGCGCGCCTCCGCCATTGCGCCCCAGGCGCTCGTGCGCGCCTCGGCCGTGACGGTGATGTCGTCCTCGATCACGCGCGGCAGCTTCACGACGACGACGCGCGTCACGATCGTCTGAGCGTCATCGACGATCGTCTCGTCGAGCCGCCCGCTCAGCACCTCGGTGCCCTTGGGCACCTGCACGCGCAGCGTCATCGGCACCGCGTCGGGCGCCGGCCGGTGCAGGCGCACCACCAGCTCGAGCGCGCCCGCGTCACCCTGCCCGCTCACCGTCACGCGCAGCGGCGGCGCCGTGCGATGCGGGTGCGGGTCCTCCCACGGCGTGGTCGGGCTCGTGCTGAGCGCCGCCAGCATGAGGAGCTCGATGGGGAGTGTGCTCATGGAGTTCGTCCTCCTGCCGATCGCTCAGAGACAGATCGGATCGAGATCGATCGGATACGGATAGGTGAGGATCGCCGCCTCGACCCACGGGTCGATGTCGATCCCCCGCGCGAGCCCGAGGCAGCGCAGCGCGTCGAGGTAGTCGGCGAACATCGGCGCCGGCTGCGACCAGACCGGTGTGATGTTGGTGATGTTGTTCTGCGCATCGAAGCTCCAGGTGTGCCGCACGTAGCGCCGCGGGAAGGACGCGCCCGGGTTGTTCCTGGTCACGTTCATGCGCGCACCCGCCAGCGCCTCGAGGAAGAACGCGCCGCTGTCCTCGAGGCGCGGGTTGTCCTCGGGGCTCCCGCCCTGGCCGTCGATGGCGATGGCGTAGCTCATCGCCGCGACCAGGTTCTCGTCGATCATCTGCAGCACCGGGTCGTCGGCGTAGGGGTAGCCCTTGCCGTCGGAGGTCGGCAGCGGCATGCCGAACCACGGGTAGGTCATCTCGCGCAGATCGATCCAGAAGAAGCTCCCGCTCTGCTTGTCGAAGTAGAACTCGTTCTGCCGCGCGAGCGACGAGTAGAAGGTCGCGAAGCCCTCCGACCACGCCTGCCCCGGCAGCGTCGGCCGCCCGAGGTAGTGCACCCCGCCCTCGCGCGGCGAGGTGCCGTACGCGCTCATCACCCAGTGGCCGAGCTCGTGCATCGTCACCGCGTCGGACCAGTAGGCCTTGTCGGCGTCCTGCGCGATCCACATCGCGCTGGCGAAGCTGTGCTCGCCGACGCGGAACGGGTAGCGCGTGAAGCACGCCCCGCAGCTCCAGCTCACGTCGGGCTGCATCCACACGACCATCGAGTCGCCGCGCCGCCCCATCAGCGCCTCCGAGCTCTCCTGCGCGTAGCGCATGTGGTCGTAGACCCGCGCCGCCCCGACGTGCGCCGTCTCCGGCAGGAGGATCACACCCTCAGCCGCGACGTCGCGCGCGGGCGCCGAGAAGCCCCAGAGCCCGGTCGCCTCGGTCGGCGCGAAGACGTCGAGGATGTCGTGCCCGCCCGCCGATCCGAAGCCCGGGTTGACGACCGCGTAGGCGATCTCGCCGGACTCGTCGACCCGGGCGAGCCACACCGCCACCAGGTCCTCGGCCCCGGGCGAGGCCGGCACCTTGATCGCGAAGCCGCCCTGCTCGTCGGTGTGCGTGACGTCCCAGATCCGGTGCGCGCCCGTCG
>WYBB01000093.1 GCA_011526585.1 Deltaproteobacteria bacterium | reverse complement strand
GCTGGGCCGACCCGCGCCCCGAGGTCTTCGGGCCGGCGCTGTCGAGCTGGGCCAAGTCGGTGCGCCACCGCGCGTTCTGGGCCGCGCTCATCCCGCGGCCCGAGACGCTGCGGTGGCTCGTCACCGGACAGACCTGAGCCCGTCGCGCCTCACATCTTGCCCTTCCACTCGCTCAGGGCCTTCTCGACCTCGGCCTTCCAGAAGAAGTACTTGTCCTTGTTGCCGAGCTCGTAGGCCTTCTCCGCGAGCGGGTAGGCGTCCTTGACCTTGCCCTGGCCGGCGAGGATCTGCGCCTTCACCCACACGTTGAACCAGGTCTCCTTGACCGCGAGCGACGCGTCGATCAACGCGAGCGCCTTGTCGAGATCCTTGACGGTGTCCTGATAGTAGCGCGCCGCGTTCGCCAGCGGGCGCCAGTTGCCGTCGAGGTGACCCTGGATCGCCGCCGCCGCGTGCGCGCCGGTGTCGACCTTGACCGGGATCGACACGCGCACTTCGTCCCACTCCATGTCGATGCGCGTCGCATCGTCGGTCGTGTTGGCGAAGAGGTAGGTCATGCGCTCGCGCTTGGGCGACTTCTCCGGCTTGACCTCGAAGCGCAGCACGTCCTCGCCCTGCTGATAGGCCTGGGTGTTGGCGTCCTTGTTCTTGTTCAGCACGACGGTCCAGCTCTTCGCCGTCGGGATGAAGAAGAGGCTGTAGGTCCCCGCCGGCACCGCCTGTCCGCCGACCATCACGTCGCGGCTGAAGGTGACCTTGGTCGCGGCGTTGGCCCCGGCGCGCCACAGCTCACCGTAGGGCACGAGGCTGCCGAAGGGCTTGCGCCCCTTGAGGCCGGGCGACGAGTAGTCGATCGAGATCTCGGTGATCCCGACGGTCTGCATGACCATGGCGCGCGGGCTCGGCGCCGGCAGCGGCAGGTTCTGGGCCAGCGCCGCTCCGCTGGCGAGCGCGACGGTCAAGGCAACGACGGGAAAGGCGATTCGCTTCATCATGAGCTCCGTTTGATCGGGGGCGCAGACTAAGTGCAGCGGTCTGCGCTGACAACCCATGACGCGATCAGCGCGCGTTTGCGTTCAATCGCCGAGGTCGAAAAGTCGCCACGCCCCAACGGCGCACGGCATCATTGCGCCAGCGGCGGGCCGCCCGCCCGCTCGCCGACGACGAAGGTGCGCGTCACGCGCTCGCTCGGCACGTCGAAGAGCGCGTACTCCGGCTCGTTGCGCCAGCCGAGCACCAGGGTGTCGCCGTCGGGCAAGAGGTTGACGAGCTCGGGGTTGCAGCGCGTCGGCTCGCCGACCCCGCCGCAGGCGATGGTCACGTAGCTGATGACGCCGGTCGCGACGTCGAGGCGGAAGAGCCCGCCTTCGATCAGATAGACGAGGCGGCTGTCCGGCGTGATGACGAACTCGGAGAGCGGCACCTCCGGACCGCTGGTCTCGCGGATCGTCTTCGTGGCGACGTCGATCATGAAGATGCCGTCGTAGCTCGCCGACTCGAAGACCGAGAACACCAGGACCACCTGGCCATCGGGCGTGAGCGAGTAGATCGGGAGCGCGTCGCCGATCTCCAGCGTCTCGATCGACCAGTCCCGCGTGGAGATGAAGAGCAGGCTGTACGGGGTCTCGCTCGCGATCCCGAAGGTCGCGAGCTCCGCCTGCCGGCCGAAGGCGATCACCGTCTCGCCGTCCGGGCTGAACGCGACCGGTCCGAAGCCGGGCAGGTTCTCCACGAAAGTCCCGCGCGCCAGGTCGATCACGCTGACCGGATCCTTGCGGCAGTCGACCGGCGCGATCATCGCCAGGTCGGAGTCCGGCGAGATCACCAGCCGACTTGCGCAGTTGGGCACGATGAACGCGCGCTCTTCCCCGGCGGGCGAGACCAGCGTGACCGGAGTCTCGGGCTCGTCGCCCCTGAAGTCGTGAACGCCGACGATCGCCAGGTCGCCGCGCGGCGTCCAGCGAACGTCCATCGCCCCGCGATCGACGTGGTGCACGGTGACCTTGCCGGCGCGCGGCTCGAGCACGTGGACCTCCTTGCCGAAGTACATCCAGAGCGCGATCCGCTCGGTGCGGGGATCATAGGCGACGAGCCCGCTCGCGCCGGGGGTCGTCCACCGTCCCAGGCGTCGCCCGGTCTCGAGCGAGACGCGCTCGACCACGCCGATCCCGCCAGTCGCGGCCTCGGTGTCCTGCACCCCGATGAAGTACGCCGCGCCGCCCTGCGCGAAGACCATGCGCTGCGCATCGAAGCCGAGCGTGATCGGCGTCGACGCGAAGGTCGCGAGATCGACGGCGAAGATCCCCTTGCCACCGCGACCGGTGGCGACGAGGTGGCGGCCCTCCTCGTCGATGATGATCTGCTGCCCGAGGAAGTTGCCGCCATCGGCGTTGCCGACGACCGACTGTTGGGAGTTCGCGCCGCCGACCTCCCAGCAGCCTGCGAACATGATGGAGACGAGCGCGAGCATGAACGTGCGTGTCATGGTGACCTCTCGATGGGTGAGACGAAGGGCGTCTCTCGCCTTGAACAGCAACATCGATGCCATCCGGGCGACCGCGCGCCCGGCCCCTGCGGCGGCCTCAACACCGGCGCGTTGGAGCAGCGTCCATCCAACCTCGCCAACGACCGTACAGGCACTATGCACATGACCGGTAAAGCGCTATCCACGCTCTGATGAAGCCGCTCCTCGCCGCCGCCACGGTGCTCCTCCTCGCGCCCAACGCCTGCGGCGACGACACCGCGCCCGCCGACGATGCACCTCCCGCCGCCGACAGCGACGCCGCCGACGCCACGCCCGACGCGCCCACCCCGACCTGCCTCGCCTTCAGCGCCGAGCGCATGCCGCTCTTCGGCGACCTGCACGTGCACACGCGCCTGTCCCTCGACGCCAACCTCCAGGGCACCCGCCTGTCCCCCGCCGACGCCTACCGCTTCGCCAAGGGCGAGGAGGTCGGCCTCCAACCCCACCGCCCCGACGGCACCCCGCTGCGCACGCTGCGCCTCGAGCGCCCGCTCGACTTCGCCGCCGTCACCGACCACGCCGAGTTCCTCGGCACGGTCAACCTCTGCACCACGCCCGGGCTCGACGGCTACGACGCCCGCGAATGCGTGCAATACCGCGAGGACCCCGACCGCGCCTTCTTCAGCCTGAACCTGCACGTCGCCGCCGCCCAGGACGCCGCCCGGCTGCCCGCCCTCTGCGGTGCCGACGGCGCCCTGTGCCGCCAGCCCACCGAGGACGCCTGGAGCGAGATCCGCGAAGCGGCCGCCGCCGCCCAGGACCCGACCGCGGCCTGCACCTTCACCTCCTTCGTCGGCTACGAGTGGTCCGGCGCGCCCGCCACCGCCAACCTCCACCGCAACGTGATCTACGCCAGCGACGCCGTGCCCGAGTGGCCGCTCTCCTACTTCGACGAGGCCTTCCCCGAGGACCTCTGGGCCCGCCTGCGCAGCGAATGCGACGCCGTCGCCGGCTGCGACGTGCTCGTCATCCCGCACAACTCCAACCTCAGCTCGGGCCTCATGTTCGAGGCGAAGAAGCGCGACGGCTCGCCGATCGACCGCGCCTACGCCGAGCTGCAGGCCGCCATGGAGCCGCTCGTCGAGATCATGCAGCACAAGGGCGACTCCGAGTGCCTGCCCGGCACACCGATCGCCGACGAGCACTGCGGCTTCGAGAAGCTGCCCTACGACTCGCTCGGCACCGCCAACCTCGAGATCGAGGCCGAGCCCCACCCGCGCGACTTCGTGCGCGACGCGCTCCTGCGCGGTCTCGGATTTCACCAGACCATCGGCAAGAACCCGTATCAATTCGGAATCATCGCCAGCACCGACACCCACCTGGGCACGCCAGGCGCGACTTCGGAATACAGCTACCCCGGCCACGGTGGGGCCGGCGCCGGCGCGCGCGAGGCGCTCCCGGTCGGTCTCGTCGACCAGATCGCCTTCAACCCCGGCGGTCTCGTCGGCGTCTGGGCCGAGGAGAACTCGCGCCCGGCGATCTTCGCCGCGCTCCGCCGCAAGGAGACCTGGGGCACCTCGGGCTCGCGCATCGCCGTGCGCTTCTTCGGCGGCGCGCTCGACGCCTCGGTCTGCGACGACCCCGAGCTCGCCGCGCGAGCCTACGCGAGCGGCGTGCCGATGGGCGCCGAGCTCCCCGCCGCGATGACCGCCGACGGCGCGCGCCCGCGCTTCCTCGTCGCGGCGCAGCGCGACCCGGGCACCGCCGCCGAGCCCTCGTCCGCGCTCGCCGTCATCCAGATCGTCAAGGGCTGGATCGACCCCACCGGCGCGTTGGTCACCCGCGTCGTCGACCTCGCCGGCGGCGACGCAGACCTGCCCGGGCCCGACCTCGCGACCTGCGCGCCGCCCCCCGGTGGCCACGACAGCCTCTGCGGCGTCTGGGAGGACGAGACCTTCGACGCCGCCACCCCCGCCTTCTGGTATGCGCGCGTGCTCGAGCGCCCGAGCTGCCGCTGGTCCACACGCCAGTGCCTCGCGGCCGGCGTCGACTGCGCCGCCGCGCCCCCGCCCGCCGGCTTCGAAGCCTGCTGCGACGACGCCATCGCCCCGACCCTGCGCGAGCGCGCCTGGACCTCGCCGATCTGGTGGCAGCCATGACCCGCCAGCGTCTCCTCACCCTCTCGGGCTTCATGCTCGGCGGGCTCGCGCTCCTCGGCCTCGACGCGCTCCTCGCCGTCCCCGCACGCACGCCGCTCCGCGTGCACGCGCCGAGCGCGTCGCCCCAGGCGATCGAGCGCGCCATCGACGACGCCATCCTCCTCGAGCTCGGCCTCACCCTGCCCTGGCGCGCCGACCCGCTCATCCGCGATCGCCTCCGCCGGACGATCGGTCTCCTCACCACGCCCACCGACCCGACCGACGACCTCGATCGCGCCGAAACCCTCGGCCTCCTCCGCAGCGATCCGCTCGTGCGCGCGCGCCTCGTCGAGCGCGCCCGCCGCGCCCTGCCCGAGCCCGACGCCCCGTCCGACGCCGAGCTCGCCGCCTTCGTCGCGACGAACGCCGATCGCTTCATGCCCCCCGTCACGCTCACCTTCGAGCACCGCTTCGCCCCGCACGACACCCCCGACCGCCACCTGCCCGAGCTCACGCTCGGCCCACGCCCGACGCGCACCGTGGCCGCGCTCGCGCGCACCCTCGGCCAGCCCGCCGCCGACGCCAT
>WYBB01000092.1 GCA_011526585.1 Deltaproteobacteria bacterium | reverse complement strand
GTTCAACGGCAACGTCGGAGACGGCGTCGCGCTCATCGGACCGAGCGTGGACGACGTCGCGTTCTATCAGTCGGAGATGGCCAACAACGGCGGTAACGGCGTCTTCGTCGACGGCGCCACGAACGTACGCGACAACGGCGGCGGCCTCGAGCAGGTGCACATCAGCGGCAACACGCTCGACGGCGTGCGCGTGCGGTCGGGCAGCGCCGTGCGCTTCCCGTTGAGCCACAGCGTGGCGTACCTGAGCGCGTACAACATGGACAACGGCGGCCTCGCGTTCAACCTCGTCGCCCCGGACGACCCGCCCGACGGCGTGACCGTCAACGACGACGATGACGTGGACCAGGGGCCGAACGACCTCCTGAACTACCCCGAGGTCCGCGCCATCACGAGCTTGTCGGACAACAACTATGCCGTTCGCGGCGTCGCGTGCGCGGGCTGCACCGTACTGCTCTACCGATCAGGGAGCACGCTCGGCACGACCGCCTACGATCCGTCGGGGCACGGGGAGGCCGCCCCGACCGCCGCGCTGGCGGCCGTCACCGCGGACAGCTTCGGCGTGTGGTCGGCTACCGTGTCGTACGGCACGACGAGCGCCGGGTCCGCCATCGGATCGGCCGCGATCGACCATCACCAGAACATGTCCGAGCTCGCCGTCAACGCGAACATCTTCGACTTCATCGACAACCCCGACGTCTGCGGCGACGGCGTGGTCACCGTCAACGAGGAGTGCGACGATGGACCCGCGCCGTACACGACCCCGGTGAGCAACGACGGGTGTACGGCGGTCTGCACGATCGAGACCTGCGGAGACGGCATCACGCAGCCGGGGATCGGCGAGGTGTGCGACGGGCCGCTCGACGACGGGGACGGCTGCACGATCAACGATCGCTGCCGCGCGGACTGCAGCGGACCGCGCGTCGCGGGCGTCGACGCCGAGCCCAAGGACTGCGACGACGGCGACGCCTGCACGGTCGACGGGTGCCTCTCGCCGGCCGGCACGTGCACCCACACGGCGGTCGTGTGCGGGGCCGACCAGGTCTGCGACCCGACCCAGGGCTGCGTCACGTGCTACGACACGGCTCCCGACAACGGCACGGACGAAGGCTGCACGGCGGACACACCGATGTGCGTCGACGAGACCTGCCAGGAGTGCGCGGGCGACGGCGACTGCCCGAGCGGCTTCACCTGCGAGGACGGCGTCTGCGCCGGCTGTGGCAATGGCGCGCTGGACCCGGGCGAGGAGTGCGACGACGGCGACGACGAGAACGGCGACGGGTGCAGCGCGTGCGTCGAGGACCCCGGCTTCGACTGCACCGACGAGACGCCGAGCGTGTGCACCTGCGCCGATGGGTTCCTCGATCCGGTGGCGGGCGACGAGCTCGTCGAGTGCCGCCTGCTCGACTTCGGCGACGCTCCGGCGAGCTACGGCACGACCCTCGCCGCCGACGGCGCGCGCCACGCCACCGACATGCACGCCGGCTGGCGCCTCGTCCTCGGCGCCAGCGCGAGCGACGAGACCGACGGCGCCGCCAGCGCCGAGGCCAGCGCCGACGCAGGCGACGACGGCGTCACCTTCCCCACCCTCCACCAGGGCACCACGCCGCTCGTCGCGATCGAGCACGCCTTCCTCTTCGCCGGCGCCCCCGACCCCGACCTGCGCGCCTGCTTCGACGTCTACATCGACTTCGATCAGGACGGCGTCTTCGGCAACGACCTCTCGGAGGCGGTCGTCACCTGGGGCGGCGGCGGCGGCACCAACGCGCACCCGCAGAACGTGTTCCTGCCGATCCCCGCCTCCGCCAGGCTCGGCACGACCTTCGCCCGCGTGCGCGCCTACGCGGTCGAGCACCCGGCGACCCTCTGCCCCGACCTCGGCGGACCCAACGGCTACGTCTCCTCGGGCGAGGTCGAGGACTACCTCGTCACCATCGCCTGCGACGAGGCGAACGGCTTCCTCGACGACGGCGAGGGCCGCTGTCGGCGCTTCGACTTCGGCGATGCGCCCGCGAGCTACGGTACGACCCTCGCCGACGACGGCGCGCGCCACGTCTACGAGGAGACCGGCGGCGCCCGCCTCGGCCTCTCGTTGTCGTACGAGCTCGACGGCGCGCCCGGCGCGAGCGCCGACGGCGACGACGACGACGACGGCGTGCCGGTCGTGCCGACGTTCAACCGCTTCTCGGACGCATCCTTTAATATACGTGTCACCTCGCCCGCGCCGTACACCGTCCGGGCCTGGGTCGACATGAACCGCGACGGAGACTTCGACGCGGACGAAGTGTTCGCCACGCGCCAGGAGAGCGTCGCGGCGAGCCACGCCCTCGTTGGGCTGAGCGGCACCATCCCGGTCGCGGCGCAGCTCGGGCACACCGCGATGCGGATCCGGGTCGTGCGCGGCCACGTCGACCTCGCGCCGACGGGGCGCGCGGACAGCGGCGAGGTCGAGGACTACCTCGTGTCGATCGTCGAAGCGCAGACGAGCGACGTCGACGCGACGCTCGGCTCGACGCTCTCACCGGTCTACGAAGGCCACGCCACCAACGTCACCGTGAGCGTCACGAACAAGGGCACGCTCGCGACGACGAACGTCACCGCCGACCTCTCGAAGCCCGCAGGGCTGGTCTTCGGCGACCTCGCCGCCGTCGGCTGCAGCGATGAGGGGAGCTTCGTCCGCTGCACCTTCGGCGACGTCGCGGGCGGCGCGACGAGCGCGACGAAGACGCTCTCCGCGACCGTCAGCGACGGCTGGGCCGAGGACATCACCGTGAACCTCGTCGGGCTCGCGCACGACCGCCCCGATCCCGACGACCCCGAGAGCGCGAGCGTGACCATCGACGTGCGCTACTGCGGCGACGCCCAGCTCGCGACGGGCGACGGTGAAGGCTGCGACGACGGCGGCAACGTCGATGGCGACGGCTGCGACGCGAGCTGCCAGCCCGAGGAGGACTGGACCTGCTCCGGCGCGTCGCCCTCGGTCTGCGACAAGCTCATCGATCTGCGCGTCGTGTCGATGGCGTTTGCCGAGGACGCGATCTACCAGGGCGAGAGCGCGCACCTTTCGATCGAGATCGCCAACGACTCGAGCCACGCGGTCGAGAGCGGTCGCATCGAGCTCACCGCACCCGCCGCCGGGGCACTCGGCGGCGCGTCGTTCGCGATGGCCGACGGCAGCTGTGGCCCGGTCTCGGGCAAGCCCGGCGCCGTCGCCTGTACGTTCGCGCTGGCGGCCGGCCAGAGCGTTACGCTGAGCGGCAGCTACACCCCGCCCGCGCACCCGAGCCAGGGCGTCGGCGTGGTCGCGATCGCCGACCTCGACCCGGGCGAGCTCGATCCCGACGCGAGCAACGACACCGCCAACGACAGCGTGATCGTGCGCTACTGCGGCGACGGCACGACCGACGGCGCGGCCGGCGAGACCTGCGACGACGGCAACGATCGCAACGACGACGCCTGCCCCGACCGCACCGAGAGCGCGCTGCCCGGCCACCCGGTCTGCCGCGCCGCGCGCTGCGGAGACGGCTACCTCTTCGGCACGGCCCAGGGCGGCGCCGAGCGCTGCGACGACGGCAACGACCTGACCGGCGACGACTGCCCCTCCGGGCCGACCGCGCCGGCGGGGGCGGGACCGCTCTGCCTGCCGGCGAGCTGCGGCGACGGCTACGTGCGCGCGACGACCGCCGGCGCGGGCCCGCTCGAGGCCTGCGACGACGGCGCCTCCGCCGATCCCGGCTGCACCACCTGCGCGCTCGACCCGGGCTGGGCGTGCGACGGCGAGCCCTCCGAGTGCGTGCAGCTCGAGGCCGACCTGCAGGTCAGCGAGGTCGCCTTCGACGCCGAGCACGTCTACACCGGCGACACGACGACGCTCGGCGTCACCGTGTACAACGCCGGGCCCGATCCCGCGGCGCTCGTCGTCC
Source organism: Deltaproteobacteria bacterium (assembly GCA_011526585.1). Lineage (GTDB taxonomy): Bacteria > Myxococcota_A > UBA9042 > PHBI01 > PHBI01 > WYBB01. The sequence continues at coordinate 61,708 of WYBB01000092.1, read as the reverse complement.
TGCAGGTCGCCCTGCCCGACGCGCGCGGCCTCGTCGTCGCCGACGCACAGGGCTGCACCATCGCCGGCACGACCGCCACCTGCAGGCTCGCGGCGCTGCCCGCCGACGATTCACATACCTTCACCATGATCTTCCGGGCGCCGCTCTCGGCGACCGTCGGGCGTGTCACCGCGGAGGTCGGCGCGCTCGGCGCGGCCACCCTCGACACCGTGCCCGGCAACGAGGAGGGCGAGGCGTCGATCGACTCGCACTACTGCGGCGACTCGCAGATCACCGACCACGAGACCTGCGACGACGGCAACGCCCTGCCCGACGATGGATGCAGCGGCACGCTCGGCCTGCCGTCGACCCACTGCCTGCGCGAGGACGGCTGGAGCTGCCCCGGCCCGGGACAGGCGTGCACGCCGACGGTCGACCTCGAGACGCTCGCGCTCGACTTCGACAAGGCGGTCGTCTACGCCGGCCAGAGCGCCACGCTCAGCGCGAGCATCGTCAACCACGGGCCGATCGCCGCGAGCCTCGTCACGCTCGTGATGAGCCTGCCCGATCCCGACGGCGCCATCGCCCCGACCTCGCTCGGCGCGGGCTGCACGCTCGAGGCCGGCAGCCTGGTCTGCCGCGTCGGCTCGCTGGCCGCCTCGGCGCGCCACACCTTCACCGTCGGCTTCCGCGCGGCGCGCACCCCGAACGTGCGCACGGCGACGATCACCGCCAGCGCGCTCGACTCGCGCGATCACGAGGCGACGCCCGGCAACGACGCCGGCGACGCGGCCACCATCGCCATCGCCTTCTGCGGCGACGGCGTGCGCAATGGCGTCGAGGGCTGCGACGACGGCAACCTGCGCAACAACGACGGCTGCTCTGCGAGCTGCACCCTCGAGGGCGGCTGGGTCTGCCCCGAGGGCAGCCCCGAGTGCCAGCGCTCGGTCGACTTGCGCGTGTCGGCGGCGTTCTCCGCGCCGACCGTCTACGCCGGCGGCATCGTGCACCTCGACGTCTCCGTGTTCAACGCCGGCCCGGCCCAGGCGGTGCGGAGCCAACTCGTCATCGACCTGCCGCCGGGTCTCGAGCTCGAAGAGGATGGCGACTGCGGCAGCGTCGGGCTCACGACCATGTGCAACGTGCCCGTGCTGGACCCGCGCATGACGGCGCGCTTCAGGCTGACCTTCGAGGCCCCGCTCACACCGGCCGCTGCCAGCTTCAGCGCGCGCGCGACAGTCAGCGGCGACGACGCCGACACCGACCCGGAAAACGATCGGGCCAGCGCCTCGCTCGTCGTCGAGTACTGCGGCGACGGCGTGAAGAACGGCCCCGAGCCGTGTGACGAAGGCCTCCGCGGCGGCGACGGCGACGCCGCGCCGGCCGACACCTGTCGCCCGGGCTGTGAGCTGCCGCGCTGCGGCGACGGCATCGTCGACGTCGCCGGCGGCCCGGGTTGGGCGCCCGAGCTCTGCGACGACGGCGACGGCCGCCTCGACGACGACTGCCCCGACGGCCCGCTCGGCTCATGCCGCCCCAACGTCTGCGACGACGGCTACCCCGACCGTGAGGGACGTGACAGCGACTGCGACGACCTCGACGACGACGGCTTCGACGACCCGCACGAAGACGCCTGCGGATCGGATCCGGCCGACGGCACCTCCACCCCGGTCGACGCCGCGCACGACCTCGACGGCGATCGCATCTGCGACGCGCGCGACGGAGACGACGACGGCGACGGCTGGTCCGACGCCGACGAGGGCGCCTGCGGCCACGACCCGCGCGACGCGAGCTCGACGCCCGCCGACGGCGACGGCGACGGCCTGTGCGACGCGCTCGACGAGGACGACGACGGCGACGGCGTCGCGGACACGCTCGAGCTCCTTTGCGGCACTGCGACGAGCGACGCGGGCGCGACGCCGAGCGCCTACGATCTGAGCGACCTCGACGGCGACACCTTGATCAACTGCGTCGACGACGATGACGACGGCGACCTCGTCAGCGACGTGAACGAGCGGCTGATCGGCAGCGATCCGGCCAAGGTCGACAGCGACGGCGACGGTCTCGACGACGGCGTCGAGAACGCGGACCTCGACGGCGTCGTCGACCCCGACGAGACCTCGCCGATCGACCCGGACAGCGATGACGACGGCCTCGGCGATCGCACCGAGCGCACCTCGCTCTACCCGACCGGCGTCGACGGGCAGCTCGGGCCGAGCGACCCGCGCGATCCCGACAGCGACGGCGACGGCCTCTCCGATGGGGTCGAGGATCGAAACGGCAATGGCCGCCTCGACGCCGGCGAGACCAACCCGCTCCTGCCGGACAGCGACGGCGACGGCTTCGACGACGCGGTCGAGATCGGCTGCGCGACCGATCCGGCGCTGGCTCAGAGCGTGCCGTTCGACCTCGACGGCGACGGGATCTGCGACGGCGCGCAGAGCGACCGCGACGGGGACGGCGTGCCCGACGGGGTCGAGGACCTGTGCGGCACCAACCCGGACAACCGCAGCTCGACCCCGAGCGCGGAGGACCTCGCCGACAGCGACGGCGATGGGCAGCTCGACTGCGTCGACCTCGACGATGACGACGACGGCGTCGGCGATCGCGAAGAGGAGATCTGCGACACCGATCCACGCGACGCGGCGTCGACACCGAGCGGCGCCGACGTGGCGGACGCCGATCGCGACGGCGTCATCGACTGCGCCGACGACGACGACGACAACGACGGCATGTCCGACGACGCAGAGCGCGAGGCCGGCACCGATCCGTTGGACGCCGACAGCGACGACGACGGCCTCTCGGACGGGCGCGAGCAGGTGCTCTACACCGATCCGAAGGACCCCGACAGCGACGGCGACGGGATCCTCGACGGCACCGAGCTCGGCCTGACGAGCGGCACCCCCGACACCGATCCGGCGGTCTTCGTGCCCGACGCCGATCCGTCGACGACGACGCTGCCGCGCGTGGCCGACACCGACAAGGACGGCGTCAAGGACGGCGACGAGGACGCCGATCGCGACGGCCGCGTCGACCTCGGCGAATCGGACCCGCTCGACCCCTACGACGGCCTGCGCGACAGCGACGAGGACGGCCTCATCGATCGGGACGAGCTGGCGCTGGGCACCGATCCGCGGCAGCGCGACAGCGACGGCGACGGCCTCGACGACGGCGACGAGGTGAACGTGTACGGCACCGACCCGCTCGCGCGCGACAGCGACGGCGGCGGCGTGAGCGACGGGGACGAGGCGCAGGCCGGCACACTCCCGCTCGACGGCGGGGACGACTTCACCACCGTGAGCGCGTCCGGGGAGGAGTCGGGCTGCGCGGGCGGCGGCATGGAGATCCTGCTGGCGCTCGGAGCCGCGCTGGCGGTCGGGCTCGGCTGGAGGCGGCGCCGCGGCGGGTGATGAAAAATCGTGATGGCGGGGGGCCTCGGTCCGTGCGATGAGGCGGGCCATGGAGACCCCCGACATGACCGAGATCATCGAGACCCACGCCTTCGACACGGCGCGCGCGAAGGCCTACTTCGCCGACTTCCTGGAAGACCCGACCCTCGCCTTCATCGAGGACACCTTCGAGTACGAGGCCGACGACCTCGGCGAGACCAGCGACGCGCTCCTGGCGGCGGAGCTGGTGGCGGCGCTGATGGGCGCGCCGGCGGCCGGGCTGCCCGAGGAGGTCAAGGCGGCGTGCAAGGGCAAGCCGGTGCCGAACAAGAAGCTGCTCGGCCGGACGCGCGCGGCGGTGCGCACGTCGCTCGACCCGAACTCGGCGCTGAGGCGGCACTGGGAGGCGGCCGGGATCGAGCCGTGGCTCGGTGCGGTGAAGAACCTGCTCGACCGGCTGACCTGATCGACCGGTCCTGACGACCGAGCGAGCGAAGCAACGCCGCGCCCGCGAGCCGGAGCGGCGAGCTCAGCCGCGGTACTCGGCTTCGAGGGCCTCGAGGGCATCGGTCTCGGCGTCGAGGCGGCTGAGCTCGTCGCCGATCTCGGCGCGGTCGAAGATCGTGCGCGCGAGGCGATCCTCGTAGGCGAGGCGCTCGGCGCTGAGCGCGTCGTCGCGGTCACGGGGCGCGGGGGCGAGCGCGGCGGCGGCGAGGCGGGAGCGCAGGGCGAGGGCGCGCTCGCGCGCGAGGTCGAGGCGGCGCACGTGGTCGAGTTGGCGCGCGCGCAACCGCTGGAGCAGGGCGGAGCGCTCGGCCTGCTGGCGCGGGTCGAGGGCGGCGAGAGCGCGCGCCTCGTAGCGGGCGTAGTCGCTGGCGGTGGCGTCGCGCAGGGCGTCGAGGCGTGCGATCAAGGGGTCGATCGCGAGGGCGCGACCGCCGTGGCCGAGGCGGAGCCGCTTGTGCGCGCGGGTGGCGGCGGCCTCGCGACGGGCGGCGGCGCGCGCGGCGGTGAGCGCGCCGAGGCCGGTGAGCGCCGAGGCGCCGGCGGCGATCCACGATAGCGGCGAGGCGATGACGGCGGCCGCGCCGAGAGCGGCGAGCGCGGCGCCGGCGCCGAGGGCGAGCGCGCCGAGGACCGCGCCGAGGCGACGACGGCGGCGTGCGCGGGCGGCGTGCGCGACGAGCGCGTAGTCGAGGCCGCGCACCCTGGCGAGGTGCGCGTCGGGGTCGGCGTCGCGGGCGGCGTTGGGGCCGGTGGGCTCAGCCATCGGTCGGCGCGTGGTCGGATGGGCGGCGGCGGCGCGAGGCGAGAAGATAGACCGGCACGCCGAGCGCGATGATGCCGAGGCCGAGCGCGGTGAGCGCGGGCATCGAGGCGACGGTGTTGACGAGCAACACGAGCGTCACCGCGATGAAGAGCGCGGGCAGGATCGGGTAGAGCGGCGTGCGGAAGGGCGGCAGGCGACCCGTCTCCCGCAGGAGACGGCGGCGCAGGATGAAGACGGCGCCGGTGCAGAGGCCATAGAAGATCCACGACGCGAAGACGACGGCGTCGGTGAGCTGGTCGAAGGTGCCCGAGAGCGCGAGCACGGAGGCGACGAGCGCCTGCGTGACGACGGCGAGGACCGGCACGCGGCGGTGCGAGAGCGCGGCGAGCGGGCGCGGGAAGAGGCCGTCGCGGGCGAGCGCGTAGGGCACGCGCGAGGCGGTGAGGATCGAGCCGTTCATCGCGCCGAGCGCGGAGACGAGGAAGAGGATCGACACGGCGGTGACGGCGCCGGCCGCGTCGGTCACGGCGGCGAGCGCGTTGGTGGCGACGGGCAGCGCGTCCTTGTGCGCGGTCGAGTAGGAGCGCGCGACCTCGTCGAAGTCGAGGGCGTGGAAGTAGGCCGCGTTGGCGATGAGGTAGAGCGCGGTGACGATGCCCATGCCCAGGGCGAGCGCGCGCGGGAGGTTTCGCTGCGGGTGGTGGATCTCGCCGCCGACCATGACGAGGTTGTTCCAGCCGTCGAAGGCCCAGAGCGCGGCGAGGACGGCGGTGGAAAAGGCGGTGAGGCCGAGGAATCCCGGCTCGGTGGGCGTGGCGGCGTGGGCGGGGGAGAGGGCGTCGGGCGCGGTCGCGGGGCCGAGGGTGAAGATCGCGGCGCAGAGGGCGAGCACCGAGAGGATCTTGAGCGCGGTGAGCGCGGCGTTGAGGCGTGCGCCGAAGGTGAGCGCCAGGCAGTTGGTGGCGGTGAAGGTGGCGATGAAGACGATGGCGAGGCCGGCGCGGCCCGAAGGGAAGGCGCCGTCGACGTCGACGACGGCGGCGAGGAAGGTGGCGGAGCCGACGGCGTAGGCGGCGATCGATCCGGCCGAGCCGATGAAGAAGCGCATCCATCCATAGAGAAAGGCGGGCAGGCGGCCGTAGGCCTGGCGGAGGTAGACGTACTCGCCGCCGGCCTCGGGCAGGAGCGCGCCGAGCTCGGCGTAGGTGAGCGCGCCGGCGAACGAGAGCAGGGCGGCGACGATCCAGGCGACGAGCACGAGGGCCTCGCTGCCGGCTCCCTGGGCCATGACGGCGGGCTTGAGGAAGATCCCGGTGCCGATGATGGTGCCGGCGACGAGCGCGGTGGCGGTGACGACGCCGAGCGCGCGGTGCAGGGTCGGCGGCGCGGCGGGTGTGAGGGGCGGCGGCGGTGGGGTCGGCACGGGGCGGGTCATCCGTACATGCGGGAGACGACGGCGAGGAGCACGTTGGAGAGCGCGTGCACGAGGATGGCGGCGCCGAGCTCCTTCTGGCGCGCGGCGAGCCAGCCGAAGAGGAGCGCCGGGAAGAAGACGAGCAGACGGTGCGGGCCGGGGATGAGGATCGGGTGCAGGAGCGCGAAGGCGAGCGCCGAGAGGAGCAGGCCCCTGCCGACCGGCACGCCGAGGAGGCGGACGGGGGTGCCGAAGCGCTGGTCGAGGCGCGGCTGGAGGTAGCCGCGGAAGAAGTACTCCTCGGGGTAGGCGACGAGGCCGAGGTGGATGAGGAGGTAGGCGAGGAGCCACCAGTAGGAGCGGGTGTCCTCGACGAGGCCGGCGTCCGAGGCGGGCACGGAGCGGTGGCCGAGGCGCAGGCGCTCGGCGGGGATCGGGCCGCGCTGGTCGGCGAGGTGGAGGGTGAAGCGGTCGATCTCGCCGAGCGAGAAGAAGACCCCCTGGCCGCGGGGCGGGCGGTAGGTGCCGTCGCTGTCGGGCAGGATCGGCTTGCCGACGACCGGCAGCGACGTGGAGGGGGACGGGGCGGCGGACGAGGCGTCGGCGGCGGTGGGTTTGCAGAGGACGTGGCGCGCGGGGGGCGGGCGCGCCGGGCCGTCGCCGCTGGGAGGCGGTGAAGCGGGCACGGCGAGGCGGACGACGAGCTGGGCGTCGGCGGGCGAGGCGACCCAGAGCTGGCCCTCCTGGGTCCAGACCGAGACCTCGCGGCGGGTGCAGGCGGCGGCGGGGGCGAACTCGAGGTCCTCGGACCAGCGGGCGAGGCGGTGCAGGTCCCAGTCGACGGGGCGGTCGAGCACGTTCGTGTAGACGAGGTGGAAGCCGCCGACGAAGAGCGGGAAGACGACGAGGATCGTCAGGCCGCCGAGGCGGAGGCCGCGGCCGATGGGGCCGATGCGCGTCCAGAGCGGGGCGGCGCGGAGGTCGGGCAAAAGCCGCAGCGGGACCTCGAGCAAGAGGAGGGCGAGGCCGACCTGCATGAAGCCGGCGGTGAACGGCAGGACCCACTGGATGATCGCGAGCAGGAAGGTGCCGCCGAAGACGATCGCCAGGGCCTTGATGAGCTCGCGCCGGAGGTGGGCGTCGGGGGTGGCTTCGGGTGGGCCCACGGGCGGCGATGGCGGGGTGGTCTGCAATGGTATCGGGGTTTGACTTGGCGGCGACAACGCTTCAGTCTACGCCGCTCGGAGCGCCCAAGCGGAGCGAGAGCATGCACGATGACGCCGCGTTGAGGAAGTTGTTCGGAGCGCGCGCCCGACGGAGGGGGTGGCACGCGCTGACGGCATGCGTGGCGGCGCTGGCGATGGTGCTGAACCCGCTCGCGGGGGCGATGGCGGCGGCGCCGGCAGGCAAGAAGCGCGTGCTGGTGGTGCGGGTGCAGCGCGCGGCGGACGTGCCGGCGTTGGTGGCGACACGGGTCGAGGGCTACCTCGACACGCTGCTGGCGATGGACGGCAAGCTCGAGGTCGTGCCGGCGGCGGCGCTGGCGCCGGTGGAGGCGCCGCAAAAGCCGAGCGGGGACGAGCCGATCGACGACGCGGTGGCGGCGGGCGCGGTCAAGCGGGCGGACGAGGCGGCGGCGCAGGCGGACAAGCTGATGGCGCGGCGCAAGTGGGCGGACGCGATCAAGACGTGGACGCGCGCGGTGACGCTCTACGAGAAGGGGCTCGGCCACCTGGACGACAACGAGCGGCTGGTGGCGGCGCTGGTCGGGCGGGCGTTCGCGTATTTCGGGGCCGGCTATGACGACAACGGCGAGGAGGAGCTCGGGCGGGCGCTGCAGATGAACCCCGAGCTGGCGCTCGACGCGAAGAAGGCGCCGAAGAAGGCGCTGGCGGTGGTGGAGCGGGTGCGCACGCGGGCGACGACGCCCGCGGGGGTGCAGCTCAGGGTGACGGCGAACGCGCCGCGTGCGGTGGTCTTCGTCGACGGCAAGAACCGGGGCACGGCGCCGCTGACGCTCGGGGACCTGGCGCGGGGCAACCACGCGGTGCGGGTGGTGGCCGAGGGGCACGAGCCGTTCGGGCAGCTGGTGTTCCTGACCGACGCGTCGGTCGAGGTGCAGGCGGCGCTCGACAAGAAGGCGGGGGGCGAGGGCCCGGGGGGCGCGCCGGTGGCGGCGCAGCCGGAGACCGGGCTCGAGCCGTTCGCGCGCTCGGGGGAGTTCGGGGAGGCGGCGTTCCAGGCGGCGGTGAAGCGGCTGGCCAAGGCGAACCGGCTCGACGCGGTGGCATTTACATATATTCGCAAAGACGGTCGCGACTTCGCGATCGGCATGTTCGTGTGGGAGGCGGCCAAGGGGCGGGTGGCGGCGGTCGAGCCGGCGCGCGTGTCGAGCGACCTCGGCGGGCTGCAGGTGGCGGTGCTCGACCTGGTCGAGCGGGCCGGGGCGACGGTGGCGGAGGTGAAGGCCGAGCAGGTCGTCACCGGGCGGCCGGCGTTCTATGGCGGGGAGGACGTGGCGGTGGCGCCCGAGCCCAAGAAGGAGCCGGTGGTCGTCGCGCCCGAGCCCAAGAAGGAGCCGGTGGTCGTCGCGCCCGAGCCCAAGAAGGAGCCGGTGGTCGTCGCGCCCGAGCCCAAGAAGGAGCCGGTGGTCGTGGAGCCGGTCGAGGTCGAGCCGGTCGAGGTCGAGCCGGTCGTCGTGGAGCCGGTCGAGGTCGAGCCGGTCGTCGTGGAGCCGGTCGAGGTCGAGCCGGTCGAGGTCGAGGAAAAGCCGCTCGAGCCGTTGGTGTTGGAGCCGGTTGAGGCACACGTGACGAGGCCGCCGCTCGCGCCCGACCCGATCGAGGACGACGACGAGGCGGCGTTCTACGAGACGTGGTGGTTCTGGACGATCATCGGCGGTGTGGCGGCGGGGAGCGCGGCGGCCATCGCGTTGTCGCAGGACGGGGGTGCGGCCGGGCCGGGTGGCTTCCGCGCGACGGTGACCTGGTGATGGCGATGAAGGCGAGGACGGAGATCGCGTGGTTGTTCGCGGCGCTCGCGGTGGCGAGCGGCGGGCTCGGCGGTTGTGACGACGACGACGGCCAGGCGAGCGTGCCCGGGCTGCAGGTGCACCTCTACGGGCCGGGCGGCGCGGCGGACCCGTTCGCAGGCGTCGGGTGGATCCGCCTGGTGATGACCGGCGATGGGCTGGCGCAACCTTATACGCAGGCGGTGAAGTACACGCCGGGTGGGTCGGGCAGCCTCGAGGGGATCCCGTTCTCGAACGAGGACGAGGTGCGCAACCTGATCGTCGAGGGGTGGTCGGACGCGGGAGGGCAGCCGGGCTTCGTGGTCTCGCGCGGGCGGGCGACCGGGCTGCGCGTGCGGCAGGGCGCGCCGGTGCAGGAGCTCGACGTGCTCTTCGCGCGCGTCAACAGCTTCCTGCCGTTGATCTCGACCTCGACCAGCGCGCCGCAACAGCTGCTCACCGGACGCGTCGGCCACGAGGTCACGCTGACGGCACAGGAGATCGTCATCACCGGCGGCGGAACGATCACCAACGCGGCGGCGACGTGGTGGAACGGTCTCGGCTTTCAGACGATCGGCGGCGCGGTCGAGGCGGTGAACCTCGACACGCGCGAGCTCGGGTCGCGCACGGCGATGATCCTGCCGCGCGTGTGGCACACGGCGGCGGCGCTCTCGTCGGGGCAGGTGATCATCGCCGGTGGCTACGGGCCGGACGGCGCGCCGACCGACTCGGCCGAGCTCTACAATCCCCCGGGCGTTCTCGAGGGGCGGGCGGTGCAGCTGCCGCGACTGGCGGTTCCGCGCGCCGGACACACCGCGACCTTGATCGACGACGCGACGCGCCTCGTGCTCTTCGTCGGCGGCGACGAAGCCGGCACCTGGGAGCTCTGGGATCCGGTCGGCGGCTCCGTCCCGTATGGCGGCGCCAAGCCGTTGCCCGATGGGCTCGCGCGCCGCCACCATCGCGCGACCACCTTCTTCTTGCCCGGGCGCGCCGAGCCCGCGGTGCTGATCACCGGCGGTGAGAGCCCCGCGTTCGTGCACGCGACGGCGATGCTCTACGACTCGGTCGCGCGCTCGCTCATCCCGGTCTCGATGGCGCTGCCCGGTGGTGCGCGCACGCAGCACACCTCGATCTACGTGCCCGAGCGCGGCTACGTCTACGTGGCGGGCGGCTTCTCCGACGTGCAGCGGCACGGCGCGATCGCGGCGATCGACGTCTTCGAGATCGGGCAGACCTCCTTCCGACAAGGCAACGAAGGGTTCCGCATGCGCACCGGACGCGGTGGGCATCAGGCGGCGCTGCTCGCCGACAACCTCGTCCTGATGGCCGGCGGGATCGGCGACGAGCCACCCGGCACGAGCCTGCGCCCGCTCGGCAGCCTCGAGGTGATCCACGAGTTCATCGACACCGTGAACAACGCGCTGCGCATCGAGGTGGCGTCGTCCTGGAATCCGAACGGCGTCGGCCAGGTGCCCTTCCTCGAGCCCGATCGGATCGGCCACCGCATCGTGCCGCTCGACGGCATGGCGCTCGTCATCGGCGGGGCCGCGGTCGAGAGCGGCACCGGCGGCTTCAGGATGGTCAAGGACCTCTCGCTCTACAACCCACAGTAGATACAGGGGTATTTACAGGGTTGCGCGGCGACGCCGCCAGCGCGCGGCGCGGCCGTTTTCCCGCACGGCGCCCGGCCAGGCGCGACTTTCGCAAGTCGGTGGAGGCTGCTACAGTCCGCCCGGTTCAATGCTCGGGAGCCCCTGCCGAATGCGCTCGTCGCTCGTCCTCGTCCTCGCGCTCCTCGTGTCGCTCTCGGGTCCGACGCGCGCCCAGACACCGCCCGAGGACGCCCTCGTCATCCGCGTCACCCCCGACGAGCGCGCGGCGCGCCGCGGCGAGGTGCTCTCGTTCCTGGTCGAGGTCGTCAACACGTCGACCATCGACCTCCTGCGCACCGGCTCGAGCGGCGGGACCGCGCTGCAGATGCGCCTGCCCGAGGGCTTCGGCTTCGTCGACGGCTCGGGCCTCATCGACCTCGCCTCGGGCCAGTCGGTCAAGGCGCTCGACCCCGCGCGCTCGCGCGCCGAGCCGCGCCTGGTCCAGGACCGCGACGGCTCCCCGCAGACGCTCAACCTCGGCTCGGGTCAGGCCCTGCGCTTCCGCTACCAGATCCGCGCCCTGCCACAGGCCAGGCCCGACAGCGAGTCCACGCTGCGCGCGTGGCTCGTGAGCGCCGACGGCACGCGCCTGTCCGCCGACGCCAGCGCGCGCATCCGCGTCGAGCCCGATCCCGAGATCGACCTGGCGGTCGTCATGGGCTCCGTCTTCTGCGACGGCGACGGCGACGGTGAGCGCGACCCGGGCGAGCGCGGCCTCGGCGGCGTGCGCATCGTCGGCGACCACGGCCGCGTCGTCGACAGCGATCGCGACGGCCGCTGGCACCTGCGCGACTTCCGCCCCGGCGCGCACCTCGTCAAGCTCGACGTCAACACGCTGCCGCCCGGCGCCGCCCTGACGACGCCCGTCAAGAAGCGCTTCGACCTCACCGGCGGCCTCATCGTCGAGCACGCCTTCGGTGCCACCTGCGCCTCCACGCGCCAGGGCCCGACCGAGCTCCTGCTCGCCGGCGAGGACGGCCCCGCGCCGCCGATCGACACCGCGCAGAGCCTCGCCGTGCGCGGCAACGCCAAGGACCTCTCGATCGCCTGGGAGGGCTTCGTCGCCGGCGCGCGCAAGGTCACGCTCACCGTCGAGGCCGACCTCATGACCGCCACCGGCAAGCGAGCGCGCGCCCGTGCGCTCAACCTGCCCTGGCGCCCCGGCCAGCTCACGCGCTCGCTCACCTTCTTCCCCGGCATCGAGGGCCCTGCGCTCGACCCCGGCACCAGCAACTGGACGATCGAGATCACCCACGTCGACGGCACCTACCGCGAGCTCCTGCGCGCCTTCCACGGGCGCGGCCGCCCGCCCGAGCGCCTCACCTGGGAGGGCCTCGACCCCGAAGGCGCCGTCGGCGTGCTCAAGCGCGGCGCCCTCCACGAGGTACGCCTCATCGTGACCGACGGCTACGGCGAGCGCCTCGAGTCGGCCCCGGTCATGCTCGGCGCGAGCTGGCGCGCCGATGGTCCCGACAAGGAGATCGCGCGCACCATCCACCGCGACAACCTCCTCACCAAGGCCGAGGAGCCGACTCCGAAGTTGATGGGGCTCATCAAGCGCGCCAAGGCGCAGCTCGACAAGACCCCGGGGGCGCGCCTCCTGATCGAGGTGCACACCGACCCCTCGGGCGTCGACGAGTCCGACCTCATCCGCACGCGCCGCGCCGCCTTCAACCTCGGCACCTACGCGCGCAAGACGCTCGGCCTCACGAGCGATCGCTTCTTCGCCATGGGCTTTGGCGCCGCCCGCCCGCTGCGCCCCAACGTCACCGCGCGCAACCGCGCCTTCAACCGCCGCGTCGAGCTCGTGATCCTGCCACCCGAGGACGAGCGCAAGCTCGCGCTGCCGCCGCTGCCCGCCTTCCCCGCGCGCGCCTTCGTGCAAGGCGCCCCCGTCGACGTCGACGAGAGCGGCGCCTTCCTCGCGGCCGCCACGCGCCTGCCCGGCACGAGCGACGTCGCCGTCAGCGTGCAGTCCCCCGACGGCGCCCGCCGCACCGTCGTGCAGGGCCTGGTCGAGGTCCCCGAAAAGCCCAGGGGCGTCGACGACGATGGCGCGCTCGTCGTCGATCCCTTCGCCCCGCCGCCGATCCCGCCCGAGCGCGGCGACGCCCCGCCCGCGCCCTCGCCGCCGAAGGACCCGCTCGCGCCGCTCCTGCCCGTCACCCCGGACAAGCCCGCGCCCGCCGACGCCGACGCCGAACCTCCGAGCGACGGCCCCGCCCACGAGACGCCCGCGCACGCGCTCCAGACCGATCCCCTGCGCCGCTTCGGCGGCAAGCCGCTGCGCGACGCGCTCGGCCCTGGCGCGCTCGTCATCGGCGACAGCGCGGGCCCGGCCCGCGTCACCGCCGACGTGCTCGAGATCGAGCTCCCGCCCAAGGGCGCGACGCTCCCGAGCCCGCGCCTCTTCCTCGCCGGCACCACGCACCCCGGCAACACCATCACCGTCAACGGCACCGCGCTGCACGTCGATCGCGCCGGCCGCTTCGGCGAGCTCGTGCACCTCGCCAGCGACGCCAAGAACCTCTCGATCGTCTCCACCGACCCGCGCGGCAACGTCGCCCGCCTCGACTGGCCCATCGCCATCGCCGACACCGAGCTCTTCCTGCTCGCGCTCGTCGACGGCGTCGGCGGCCAGCTCGGCGCCCGCCTCCAGGAGCGCGAGATCTACGAAGAGACCGCCGACGACTCCCTCTTCATCGCCGGCCGCGGCGCGCTCTACGTCAAGGGCCGCGTCTCCGGCAGCGCGCTCGCCAAGGACCTCTTCGTCACCGCGCACCTCGACACCGCGCGCAAGCACGGCTTCTCGCCCTTCTTCGATCAGGTCATCGACCCGACGCGCGACTACCTCATCTACGGCGACGCCACCGACGACGTGCGCGACGCCAACGCGCGCGGCCCCTTCTACCTGCTCGTCGAGGCCGACCGCTCCAAGCTCGTCTACGGCAGCTTCCGCACCGACGTACGCGGCATCCACCTCCTGCGCTACGACCGCACCTTCGACGGCGGCAAGCTCGACCTCGACCACACCTTCGCCGACGGCTTCCGCACGCGCCTCAAGGGCTACGTCAGCGACGACAACCGCCGCCTCGTGCGCCGCCACGACGAGCTGCGCGCCACCGGCGGCAGCATCTATTACATGTCCTCCAAGGAGGTCGTCGAAGGCAGCGAGAAGGTCGAGCTCGTCGTGCGCGAGCAGGACACCCTCATGGAGCTCGGCCGCGCCACCCTCGTGCGCGACGTGCACTACCGCGTCGACTACCCGAGCGGGCGCATCATGACCATGGGCCCGATCTCCAGCGTCGTCGATCCCTTCTTCCAGCTCGCCGGCTTCCAGCCGTTCACCGGCCGCGCCGTGCTCGACGGCCACGAGGTCTGGCTCGACGTCGACTACGAGTCGCGCGCCGTCAAGAACGCCGGCGACATCGCCTTCGGCGTGCAGGCCAAGCAGGAGCTCTTCGGCGTGCTCGAGATCGGCGGCGGCCTCGTGCGCGAGGGTCGCCCCGCGGGCTCCGCCGGCAGCGACGACGCCTACGTGCTCTGGGGCCTGCACGCCAAGCTCGAGCTCTCGGACAAGTCCCGCATCTACGCCGAGTACGCCAACGGCACCCACAAGGACGGCGCCACCCGCGTCTCGCTCGACGGCGGCATCGCCTTCCGCGACCTCGACCGCACGCCCGACGACGAGGGCCACGCCTTGTTGCTCGGGCTCGACGCCGACCTCGGCGAGCTCTTCGAGGTCGCCGACCTCGATCTGCAGGTCAAGCTCCACTGGCAGCTCATGGAGAAGGGCTTCCACGCCGCCGGGCTCGCCTCGGAGGAAGGTACCGAGAAGTGGGGTGGCGAGGTGACCTGGTCGCCCATCGCCGACGGCCGCGTGCACCTGCGCTACGACGGCGGCACCACCCTCGTCGCCGACGACACCTTCCTCTCGGGCGTGCGCGCGCTCGTGCGCAACCGCTTCTTCGGCCGCTACGACCACCGCATCGAGCGCGGCACCGTCTACGGCGAGATCGGCTTCGGCCAGCACCGCGACGACCTCGACGGCCAGGTCAAGGACACCACCGCGGTCGCCGTCGGGACCACCTACCGCATCGCCCCGCGCCTGCGCTTCATCGCCTCGCAGGAGGTCCTCGTCGGCGGCGACGACCTCACGCTCGGCACCGGCACCTACGATCGCCTCACCACCAACCTCGGCCTCGAGTACCAGCTCAGCGACGACCTCGCGCTGCGCCTCGGCGAGTCGATCCGCTGGAACGGCGACAACGCCACGCGCTTCGGCTTCACCACGCGCCTCGGTGACGACGCCCGCGCCTACTTCGAAGAGCGCATCCAACCGGGCGACCGCAATGGCCGCGTCGTAGGCTCGACCGTGATCGGCGCCGAGCACGCGCTGGGCCGCAGCCTGCGCGACGGCCGCGTCTACAGCGAGTACCGCCTCGATGGCGGCGTCGGCGGCCGCACCAACCGCGCCGTCATGGGTCTGGGCCGCTCCTTCGAGCTGCACCCGGGCGTGCGCCTCATGCTCGCCTACGAGCGCAGCCAGGTCCTCGACGCGCCCGCGCTCGATCCCTCGCGCGGCTCTCGCGACGTGCTCTCCGGCGGCCTCTACTTCGCGGCGGTCGACTGGCTCCGCTTCGGCTCGCTCTACGAGGTGCGCTGGGATCGCGATCTCCCGACCGGCGTCTTCCGCGAGGTGCTGCAGGCCGTCACCCGCAACACCATCGACATCCAGATCGACAAGGTCACCGTCTTCGGCCTCTTCAACTACATGCTCACCCAGGACCTCGACACGCGCCGCGTCGCGCGCGAGGACATGGAGGCCTCCTTCGGCCTCGCGCTCCGTCCCTTCGACAACGACGACCTCATCCTCATCGCGCGCTACTCGCGCCTCATCGATCGCCAGTCGAACACCGTCGTCAGCCTGCTCGGCGAGGCGCTCGACTTCGACGAGCGCCGCATCAGCGACCTGGTCTCCCTCGCCGGCGTCATCGAGCTGCCGCTCGGGATCCAGCTCACCGAGAAGCTCGTCTGGCGCGTCAACAGCGTCGACACGACCGGCCTGCCGCTCGGCGAGGACGACCTCCTGCTCTGGCTCACGCGCCTGTCGGTCGACATCTGGGGCGACCTCTCCATCGCCGGAGAGCTCCGCATCATCGCCAGCCTCGAGGACCTCGAGGTGCGCAAGAACGGCGGCCTCATCGAGCTCTCCTACGAGATCCTCGGCCACGGCCGGGTCGGCCTCGGCTGGAGCATCGACGGCAACGCCGGCGGGCTCCTGCCCGGCCAGGAGGACAACGACATCGACAACGGCTTCTACGTTCGCCTGACCGGCATGTACTGAACCACCGTTCATCCCGCGAGGCCTGCCATGTTCGACGCCAAGGACGATCTCCCCCGCGCCAGGGCCCTGGCCGACATCCTCTGCGGCGCCGCCCAGGTCGACGACGAGCTCGACCCCGACGAGCTCGCCGCGCTGCACGCCGAGCTCTGCGCGCTCCTCGGCCTCTCCGCGCTGCCGCCCGAGCTCGAGCGCCACGTGCGCAACTTCAACCGCGAGCGCTTCGATCTCATCGACACCCTGCAGCGCCTGCGCCTCTCCGATCTCACCCAGAAAAAGGCGCTGATGCGCTCCGTGCGCACGATCATCAAGGCCGACGCCATCACCCGCGAGACCGAGCGCGACTACTTCGCGCGCCTTGCGCACACGCTCCGCATCTCCCCCACCGACATCGATTGATTTCGCGGCTGCAACGCGCGGGGGCGGCGTCGCTTCGCTCGGTCGGTCGTGCGGCGTACTTGAGTACGCCTCCTCCCTCCCGGCGCTCGCTCCTTGCCCGCGCGCGTTTCGCTCGCGAAATGAACTAGCTGGAGGCCCTCTTGACCGTGCTCTTCCTCGTCCTCGGGCTCGTCGCCCTGGTCGTCGGCGCCGAGTCGCTCGTGCGCGGCGCCTCGCGCCTGGCGATCTCCTTTGGTGTCTCACCGCTCGTCGTCGGCCTCACGATCGTCGCCTTCGGCACCAGCGCACCCGAGACCGCCGTCTCCGTCGGCGCCGTGCTCGGCGGCACCACCGACCTCGCCGTCGGCAACGTGGTCGGCTCCAACATATTCAATATCCTCGTCATTCTCGGCCTCTCCGCCCTCGTCAAGCCGCTCATCGTAAACGCCCAGATCGTGCGCCAGGAGCTGCCGGTCATGATCGGCGCCTCGGTGCTGCTGGTGCTCTTCGCGCTCGACGCCCGCCTGCAGCGCGTCGAGGCGCTCGTGCTCCTCGCCGGCGTCATCGCCTACACGATCTTCCTCGTACGCCAGTCGCGCGCCGAGACCCGGGCCACCGCCCGCGAGTACGCCGAAGGCGTCGACCCCGCGGAGCAGCAGCCCAAGCCGGCCTGGGACAGCCACTGGGCCGTACAGGTGCTGATGGTCTTCGTCGGGCTCGGGCTGCTCGTGCTCGGCTCCGAGCTCCTCGTCGACGCCGCCGTCACCATCGCCAAGTCGCTCGGCGTCTCCGATCTCGTCATCGGCCTCACCATCGTCGCCGCCGGCACCTCTCTGCCCGAGGTCGCCACCTCCGTGCTCGCCGCCATGCGCGGCCAGCGCGACATCGCCGTCGGCAACGTCATCGGCTCCAACACCTTCAACATCCTGCTCTGCCTCGGCGCCGCCGGCACCATCTCCAGCGACGGCCTCGGCATGGCCCCGTCGGTGCTCGCGCTCGATCTCTGGGTCATGCTCGGCGTCGCCGCGCTGACGATCCCGCTCTTCATCCCGGGCTTCGTCGTCACGCGGCCAAACGCCGCGCTGATCCTCGCCCTCTACGTCGCCTACGCCGCCTACCTCGTCATGGACGCGCAAGCGAGCCCGCTGGCCGCCGACTTCGCACACGTCATGATGCGCATCGCGCTGCCTGCCACCCTCGTCGTGCTCGTCGTCTTCATGGTGCGCGGCGCCGCCAGGGCCTCGCGCGACGTCTGAACGCCTGTTTGACACGCCGATTCATCGGGATCTGACACGCTCGGCGACACACCTCGCAGCGAAGCTGCCGGCAGGAGGTGTCTGATGTGCAACCGTCTTCTTCTGCTTGTCGCCGCGAGCTTCGTCGGCGTCGTCCCCGTCAACCAGGCCGCCGCGCACCAGACGGCCCGGCCGGAGATCTCGTTCCTCGCGTGTCAGGGTGAGACCTTCGCGGGTCCCTACTCCGAGGCGGAGCTCGACGCCGGCGCCTACAGCGTCTGGTGCGTCGACGCCACGGGCCGATACGTCGGTCGCATGGATCATGGGCCCGTCGTCGGCGAGGAGACGATCGTGGTGACCTACATCCACTACGATGACGCCAACCGCAACGGCGCGCTCGAGCGCTGGGAGATCGATGGCAGGCTGACGCTGAGCTACCCGCAGGCGACGGCGCCCGAAGGGCTCCCGATGCGCCTGGCCATCGACGGCAGACAGATCCTCGTCGCCCTCGAGGCCAGCGCTTCGGAGATCGATCTCGCGCGGGGCTGGTTCGCCGGCACGAGGCAGGTCATCAACCGCAACAATGTGGTGATCGATGACGCCGACCCGAGCGTGTTCCACGTGATCTACGTCAACTTCGCGGTCTACGCCTTCGTCCGCTCCCCACTCCACATGTCACCCTGACGTCCCGCGCGCGCAGCGCAGGAGCTCCTCGACGGCCCGCTCGGCGCCGAGGCGGTAGCCATCGTCCCAGCTCGTCTCGAGCTCGCCCGCGCTGAGCTGTCCTCGCACCGCGCGCGTCGCGCTCGCGAGGTCCGGGCGTTCGGGGACGAACAGACTCACGCCGGTGGCATCGCAGAGGGCCGCGGCTGCGCCGAGCAGGCGGGCGCCCAGGCGCGCTCGCCCGTCTTCGATGGCGAGCCTCCCGGATGCCGCGAGGAGGCGTGAGCGGCTACAGTGATCCATGGCCCGGAGCAGCAACGCGCACTCGCCGAAGCTCGACCATGCGCCGCGATGATCGCCGCGCGCATGAGCAAACTGGCCGAGCGCGAGGAGGCAATTGCCGGTCGCCGTGCGCAGTCCCGCGTCACGCGCTCGCGCGCTTGCCCTCTGCAGGCGCTCTTGCGCGGAGGCAACCTCGCCGTCGAGCAGGAGGGCGCGAGCGAGCATGAGCTGCACGAACACGTGGCGCGGCGCGTCGTCGCACGCGTCGCCGAGGCTCTCGGCTTCAGAGAGCGAGATGCGTGCCTCGCGGTAGTCTCCGAGATTCGTGAGAAGCACGCCGCGCCCGCACAGCGCCTCGGCAACGAGGCGTGGCTCACCGACCTGGCGCGCGACGCGCAGGCTCTCTTCGAAGTAAAGCAGTGATCTCGGGAATTCGCGGCTCCACAACGCCACCCAGCCTGCAGCCGCGAGCGCCTTGGCGGTGACTCGCGGATCGATCCCGCGGTGCTCGCGGACGATCGGGAGCACGGCGGCGATCGCGGTACTCGCCTCACGCAACCGGCCCCGGTCGAACCAGTACCAGCTCAGCGCGGCCACCAGACGCGGCGCCAGATCCGGCCGCACGGCGAAGGCGGTCGCGAGCGCGACGCGCACGTTGTCGCTCTCTTCGTCCAGCCGCGCCATGCAATGGTCATCGCTGGCGCCCGGCGCGACATACGGCTCGGCCGCCTCGGTGAAAGCCACGAAGTGTTCGAGGTGACGAGCGAGCGACGCATCGAGGCGCCCCTGCTCGCTCAGCCGCTCGCGCGCGTATGCACGCACCGTCTGCAGCAAGCGATAGCGACCGTCGAAGGTCACGAGCGAACGGTCCGCCAGACGATCGAGCGCGTCGAGCACGTCACCACCATGCACCGCCGCCGCGGACTCGAGCGTGCAGCCGCCGGCGAAGATGGAGAGCGTCGCGAAGACCTCGCGGTCCTCCGGGTCGAGCAGTTGATAGCTCCAATCGATGGTGGCACGGAGCGTCCCGTGGCGCGCAAGACCCGCGCGGCTGCCGCCGGTGAGCAGGTGCAGGCGATCGTCGAGGCGCGCGTCGATCTGTTCGACCGTCAGCGCCCGGGTGCGCGCCGCCGCCAGCTCGATCGCCAACGGGATCCCGTCGAGGCGTCGGCAGATCCGCGCCACGACGGCCTGGTCCGCCGCGACATCGCCGGTCGCGCGCTGCCGGAACAGGATGGTCGCGTCGAGGTCCGTCAGCGACGGCACGCGCCAGACCAGCTCGCCCGATACGCCCAGCGACTGGCGAGAGGTCGCCAGGACACGCACGCCGGGACCCGCGCGGAGGATACGTTCCGCGAGCCTGGCGCACTCGGCGATGAGCGGGTCGCAGTCGTCCAGAACGATCAACAGATCGCGATCGGCCACCGCGCGATCGACCTGCAGGTCGAGCATCTGGCCCGCGGCCTCGCTGACGCCGAGAGCCTGCGCGACCGCCGCCAGGAGGAGCGCGGGCTCGGCCAGACCACCGAGCTCGACGACGGCCGCCCCGTCTCCCAGCGTCGGATCCAGTGCGTTCGCGACGGCGATCGCGAGCACCGACTTGCCGACGCCGCCGCTGCCGGTGAGCGTGATCAGTCGGTGATCGGCGAGGCGCGCCGAGACCTCCTGAATGGCGCCGTCACGACCCACGAGGCGCGCAAGGGGTCGTGGGAGGTGGCGGCGCGCACCGACACCGCTGACACGCGTCCGTGGTGCCGACCGCAACCGCGTCGCCTCCACCGGAGCACGGGCTGCAGGTCGACCGCCCTCGAGTCGGAGGGCATGGGCCAAGGCGCGCGTCTCATGAGCAGGTTCGACCGCCAGCTCGCGCTCGAGCAGCACGCGCAGCGCACGATAGGCGGCGAGCGCGGCCGCGGGTGCTCCGCTGGCGGCGAGCGCGCGCATGAGGGCTCGGGTCAGGCCTTCCTCGAGCGGCTCCGCGGCGACCGCGGCGCGCAGGTAGCGCACGGCGAGCGCCGGCTCGCAGCGCGCCATCGCCTGCTCCGCGAGGGCCTCGACCGTCGCCAGGTAGGCGCGGCGGCGGGCCTCGCGCTCTTCGAGCACCCAGGTCTCGCCGCAATCTCCCATGAGCGGCCCACGGTAGAGCTCGAGCGCGCGCGGATCGCGAGCGCGCGCCGCCAGGTCGAACGCGACCACGTCCACATCCGCGCCGGTGAGGTCGAGACACAGGGACTGCACGTCGGCACGTAGCCGCCATGCCTCATCACCGAGCGCCGTTCGCAGCTGGGTCAGCTCGCGTCGCAAGTTGTAGCGCGCCTGAGCCTCGGAGGCGTCCTGCCACAGCGTTCCCGCGAGCCAGCCGCGCTCGACCGCACGCTCGTGGCGCAGGGCGAGGATCGCCATCACCCAGCGAGCCTTCTGCGACAAGCGCGCCCGGCTCGGGCTCACTTCGATCTCGCCGAACAAGCGCAGGGTGAGCGGCATCGGATGACGGTATCACAGCCGCGCCTGGCCTACACAACCCTCGAGCGGGCCCCGGCGACCGGCCGCTGTGAGTTCGCCGCTACGACCCGCGGGGGCGTCGTTGCTTCGCGCGCTCAGCGCGGGGTGCGGGGGCGCAACGTCTACCCGGGCGACGGGCTGGCGATCGTGCGCTCGAATGGGCGGGTGATGTCCCGACACCCACCGCCGATCTCGCGGCGTCTCAAGCGCTCGGTGCCCACCGCCCGAGCAGCTCCAGCGCCGCGTCCGCGACGCCGCCCAGCGCCGGTGACGGGATGACACGAGAGGCGCGGGCCACGGCCTCGGGCGCGCCGTCGACAGGGACATAGACGAGCGACACCTCGTCGAAGGCGACGAGGTCGTTGAGATCGTCTCCGGCCATCGCCGCGCGCGCACGATCGAGCTGAAACGCGTCGAGCACGGTGCGCACGCCGGTGGCCTTCGAGACGCCGGGCGCGGTCATCGAGACGAAGCGCACGCCGGGCATCTTGGGGGAGCGGCCCGAGTGCGCCGAGACGTGCCGCATCGCCTGGCTCGCCGCGTGCTGGAGGGCGGGCCACGCGTGCTCGGGCACGACCCAGAGCAGGCGCACGACCGGCTCCGCGGGTGGCCACGGGACGACCTCGGCCGGGATCCCGAGCAGGACCTCGTGCCGGCGGACCAGCGCGTCGCGTTCGCGCACGAGGTAGCGACCGTCCGCGGTGTAGGCCTCGAGGGTGACATCGAGCCGGATCGCGAGCTCGCCGAGGAGGCGCGCGTGCTCGGCGGCGATCGTGTGGGCGGCGAAGACCTCGCCCGCGCCGCGCATCACGACCGCGCCCGACTCGACGACGTGCAGGCCCTCGGGATCGATGCGCCGCGCGATCTCGGCGGCGATGCCGCGCCCGGGGCGACCCGTGCACAGGGCGATGCGCACGCCGGCCTCGCGCAGGGACTCGAGCGCGCACCACACGCGCTCGGCGACCCCGTCGGGACCGACGAGCGTACCGTCGAGATCGATGAACAAGATGCCGCGCGCGTGCTCCACCGCGCGGCACCCTGCCCTGCGCACCGACTCCGCGCAAGCCTCACGCGCAGGCATGCGACACCGGGCGCGACGAGCCGATCAGCGCTTGTACGTCACGAAGGCCCGCCCTCCGCCATCGGCGGTGTCGGAGATCCCGACGATGGTGCCGTGGTTGTTGATCGCCCGCGGGAAGCTGTGGGCGCCGCCGAGGGTGCCGAGCAGGACGGGGTCCTTGCCACCGTTTCGCCAGTACGCGCCGGTGCGGAAGTCGACGAGCTCGTCGAGCCCCGCGTCCAGCAGGCCATTGACCCCGATGTAGCCCACGATCTCGCTGCGCTCGTTCGTATCATTGGCGACGCCGTGCAGGCGCGCGACCTCCCAGATTTCCGGCGCGGGCGCGGGTTCGAACGCGGACGGGAACGAGGTCGGACCGGGCCTGAGGCGCGTCACGTCGTCGTCGACGAGGTCCCAGACGAAGGGGCGCACGCTCTCGCCCACCCAGTAGAAGCCATCCGGGGTGAGCTCGCCGGTGATGGTGCCAGAGCCGCCGACGACCTGCCCCAGGTCGTTGATGGCGCGCGCGATGTCGAACGCGCCGTCGGGCGTGCCGCCGAGGTTCGCGAGCTCCACGAGCTCATAGCCGCCGTCGTCGCGCGGCAGCCACACGACCGGCACCCACGGGCCGCCCGCGTACTTGGCGAGCACGCCGCAGATCTGCCCGGCGTTGTTGATGCCGTGCACGGCGCCCGCGTTCGCGCCCCAGTCGGGCAGCACCTCGGCGCCCGCCCCGCGCCACACGACCATGAAGATCCCGCCGGGACCTCCGCTCGAGCCCGCGACGTGCCCGCTGTCGTTGATCGCACGCCCCTGGCTCGCGAGCCCGCCCGCCACGACGCCGAGGCTTCGCGGCGCCTGGTCCCAGGCGTCCCACACGACCGCGCGGGGCCGCGGCGGGTTCATGCCGCCGATGAGCGACGGCAAGAGGCCCACGATCTGCCCCCAGCGGTTGACCCCGTTCGTTCGCGGGCTGAACCCGACGGTGCCGGGCGGCTCGCCGGTCGGGTTCTTGGCGAGCGCATGGATCGCATATCCCGTCGGGCTGTCCGCGTCCGGCGTCCAGACCACCGCGTCGGCCCCGCTGACGCCGATGATGAGCCCGTCATCGTTGATGCCGGTCGCGTCGCTCGACGACAGCCCGGGCAGCGCCCCGAGGTCGACGAGCGGAGTGAAGGTCGGGGCTTTGTCCCCGCCACGTTTGGGTCCCTTGGCGGCCGCGGCCGCGCTGAAGACGAGACTGACGACGCAGAACGGCACAGCAAGGAGCGCTCTCACGACATACCTCCGTGGTGAGGGTCGGTCGACGAGACGACACCGTTCGTCCCGATCGATCCGGCACCCGGGTCCGCAATGACCCACGTCTCGCCGCGGTGACGTGAGCGAGACTCCGTGAAATTACGTTGTTTGACGAAACGTTGTCAACTGCCGGTAGCGGCCCGGATCGCGCGCTCGCCATCGGCGGCGGAGACGTCGCAGGTCCGGGCGTCGTTGCCGCTCACTCGTGGCGCAGCGCCTCGATCGGGTTCAAGCGCGCCGCCTTGCGCGCCGGCCACCAGCCGAAGACGATCCCGACCACCGCCGAGAACACGAACGCGATCCCGATGATCGACGGCACCAGCGCGAACGGCATCGCCAGCTCGCGCGTGACCAGCCACGAGCCGCCGAGCCCGAGCGCGACCCCGAAGAAGCCGCCGAAGATCGACAAGAGCGCGGCCTCGACCAGGAACTGGGTCAGCACCTCGAAGCCGCGCGCCCCGATCGCGAGGCGGATCCCGATCTCGCGCGTGCGCTCGGTCACCGACACGAGCATGATGTTCATGATGCCGATCCCGCCGACGAGCAGGCTCACCCCGGCGATCGCGCCGAGCAGCGCCGTGAGGATCTCGGTCGAGCCCTGCACCGCCTTGCTGATCTCCTCCATGCTGCGCACCTCGAAGTCGTTCGGCACCGTCGGGCGCAGGCGCCGCCGCTCCCGCATCAGGAGCTCGATCTCGCGCTGCACGCGCCCGGCCGATCCGCTCGTCAGCGCCGAGACGTTGATCACGCCGATGTCGTCGTTGCCGCTGACGCGCCGCTGGAAGGTCGCCAGCGGCATCACCACCAGGTCGTCCTGATCGGCGCCCATCGTCGCCTGCTTGCTCGCCAGCACGCCGACCACCCGACACGAGACCTTGCCGACCCGGATCTTCTGATCGAGCGGCGAGCTCGTGCCGAAGAGCTCGCGCAGCACGGTCTGTCCGATCACGCAGACCGGCGCCGCCGAGCGCTCTTCGCCCGGCTCGAAGAGGCGCCCGTCGGCCAGCGTCCAGTCGCGCACCTCGAAGAACTCGATGCTCGTCCCGGTGATCGTCGAGGTCCAGTTGGTGCCGCCGGCGACGATCACGTCGCGCGTCGACGACGCCGGCGCGACCAGCACGCCGCCGACCTGCGACGCGATCGCGTCGGCGTCCTCGCGCGCGAACGGCGTCGCCGCCGTGCGCATGCCCCCGGGACCTCGCTGGCCGGCACCCGGGGTGACGAAGAGCAGGTTCTGTCCGAGGCTGGCGATCTGGCTCGTCACCCCACGCGTCGCCGCGTCGCCGAGGTGGACCATGGTGATGACCGCCGCCACGCCGATGACGATCCCGAGCGCCGTCAGGAACGAGCGCATCGCGTTGCGGCGGATCTCCCGCAACGCCATCGCCACCGCGCTCCAGAACATCATCATGCCAGCACCTCCGCCGGCGACCCATCTTTCATCAGCCGCCCGTCCGAAAACCAGAGGATCCGCTTCGCCCAGCGCGCCAGCGGCGCCTCGTGCGTCACCATGACGATGGTGATCCCGCGCGTCCGGTTGAGCTCGGCGAGGAACGCCATGATCTCCTCGCTGCGCTTCGAGTCGAGGTTGCCGGTCGGCTCGTCGGCGAAGAGCACGAGCGGCTCGCTCACCAGCGCGCGCGCGATCGCGACCCGCTGCTGCTGCCCGCCCGAGAGCTGCGCCGCGGTGTGGTGCGCGCGATCGGCGAGGCCGACCAGCTCGAGCGCGGCCAGCGCCCGCTCGCGCCGTTGTCGCTTGCCGACCCCGCGATAGACGAGCGGCAGCTCGACGTTCTCCAGCGCGTTGGTGCGCGCCAGCAGGTTGAAGCTCTGGAAGACGAAGCCGAGGTAGGTCCGCCGCAAGAGCGCCTGCTGGTCGCGCGAGAGCTCGGCCGCGACATCGATCCCCTTGAAGCGGTAGCGCCCCGCGCTCGGCGTGTCGAGCGCGCCGAGGATGTTCATGCAGGTCGACTTGCCCGATCCGCTCGCCCCCATCACCGCGACGAACTCGCCGTCGTCGATCGCCAGGTCGACCTCGTCGAGCGCGCGCACCTCGGCCTCGCCCTCGCCGTAGACCTTGCTCACGCCCTCGAAGCGAATGAGCGGCACGGCGCTCATGGCTCACCTCCGCCGGTCTCCTGGCCGATCAGCACGAGCGTCCCTTCGCCCAGGCCCTGCCCGCTCACGACGGTGTTGCGCCCGTCGCTCGCCCCGCGCACGACCTCGATCGGCGCCGGCGCGCCGTCGCGCAAGACCCACACCTTGGGCGCGTTCTGCCGCGCCAGCGCTTCGCCCGTCTGGGCCTGGCGATTGGGCGCCATCGGCCCCACGAACGGCGCCCGCCCGCCCCGCCCCTCGCTCGGCGGCGCGAAGCGCAGCGCCGCGTTCGGCACGAGCAGCACGCCCCGATCGACGCCGGTGGTGATCGTCGCGGTCGCCGTCATGCCTGGCCGCAGGCGCCGCGCGCGGTTGTCGACGCTGAGCCGCGCCGGATAGGTCACGACGTTCGACACGGTCTTGGACGCGAAGAGCACGGTCATCACCTCGGCGGGAAACTCCTCCTCGGCGAAGGCGTCGACGGTGAAGCTCGCGCGCTGGCCCGCCGCGACCTCGCCGACGTCGGCCTCGTCGATGTCGAGCTCGAGTTCCATCTGCTCGAGGCTCTCGGCGATGGTCATCAGCACGGGCGCCTGGAAGCTCGCCGCCACCGCGGTCCCCGGCTCGACCGCGCGCGAGAGCACCACGCCGTCGATCGGCGAACGGATCACCGCCTTTTGCAGATCGGTCTCGACGCTCTTGACCTGCGCGTCGGCCAGCGCCTCCTGCGCGGTCGCGCTCTCGATGCGCGCCAGCGCCCGCGCATGCGCCGCCCGGGCCGCGATGAGCTCGCGCTCGGCGATCAGGTTCTTCTTCGCCAGCGCGGTCACGCGCGTGAGCTCGTCCTTCGCCTCGCCCGCCGTCACCCGCGCCTCGCGCGCCGCCGCCCTGGCCGCCGCCGCCTGCGCCCTCGCCTGCGCCAGTTGGCTCTGCAGTCGCTCGGTGTCGATCTCGACCAGCACCTGCCCGACGCTGACGACGTCATTTTCCTCGGCGTGCACCGCGACGATGCGCCCGCTGATCTCGGCCGCGATCGCCACCGTGCGCACCGGTCTCAGCGACCCCGTCGCGGTCACCGTCGTCGTGAGCTCACCGCGCACCACGGCCGCGGTCAGCCAGCGCGGCGCCGGCGCCGGCGCGCTCAGCCTCACCACCGCGAACGCGATCGCGCCCGCCAACGCCGCGAGCACCACCGCCCAGATGATGCGCCGCCGCCAGCGGCTCTTGTGGTCGAGCCCCAGCGCGCGCCGCACGGCCTCGGTCTCGCCGATCCGCCGCTCGACCCTGCTCGGCTCGTCTCTGGGTACGCCTTCGGAGACGGACATCGCTTGACCTCCACCCCGCAGACGAAGCATCGCGCGTGCCAGCGCCGGGTGAACGCGCGCGCGTCCCTTCACCCCATGCACGCGCGGCGCGATCCCGACCGGAGCCAGCGTCCGTGCGCTTGTGCACAGTCCCGGCGGGTGGCCGTGCGCTCGCGCCCGGACTCGCGGCGTCGAACGCGCTATAGTCCCCGACCGATCCCACCTCTCGCGCACCACGCCATGCCTCCCAAGCCCACCGCCGACCTCGAAGACACGATCGATCGGATCCCCGACGAGGCCCCGATGCTCGAGACGCGCGACCTGCGCGCCGGCGCCTCCGCCGAGACCTCGAACGCGCTCATCGGCGACTACCTCGCGGCCCAGCCGACCCTGCCGCGCGTGGGCGAGGTGCTCGCGGATCGCTGGCGCATCGAGCGCATGCTCGGCGAAGGCGGCTTCGGCGCCGTCTTCGAGGGGCGCGATCAGCAGCTCGGCCGCAAGGTCGCGATCAAGGTGATGCGCGCCGACACCCACGCCCCGAGCGACGCGTGCGCGATGCGCGAGGCGCTGAGCCGCATGGAGGAGCGACGACGGCGCTTCCGCGACGAGGCGCGCGCCGTCGCCCGCGCCGAGAGCGACAACGTCGTCACCGTCTACGACGTCGGCGAGCACGCGCCGGACGACGGTCGGACGCGCTGGCCCTTCCTCGTGCTCGAGCTCGTCGACGGCACCCCGCTCGATCGGGTGGTGCGCGAGCGGCCGACCCTGGAGGCGGCGCTGCGGATCCTGATGCAGCTCGCCCAGGGCGTGGCGACGCTTCACGAGCGGCGCGTCGTGCACCGCGACCTCAAGCCGGCCAACGCGATCCTCACCCCCGACGGGCGCGTCAAGATCATCGACTTCGGGCTCGCGGTTGCCTCCTCCGACTGGACCGAGATCAAGGGCCCACGCCCGCCCACCGACTGGGTCGAGGGCACCCCGCTCTACATGAGCCCCGAGGTCAGCCGCGGCGAAGAGCCGGACGAGCACGCCGACCTGTGGGCGCTCGGCGTCATCGCCTACGAGCTGGTCACCGGGCGCGCGCCCTGGGGCCAGGACGTCTCGCTGCTCGAGCTCGAGCGCCGCATCGCCCACGAGGACCCCGCCCCCATCGTCCCGCGCCGCCCGAGCGACGCGCCCTACGTCGCGCACCTCACGCCGATCATCATGAAGATGCTCGCCCGCGATCGCGCCGACCGCTACCAGCGCGCGAGCGACGTCGTCGCCGCGCTCACCGATCTGCGCGCCCGCACGACCCGCACGCCGGTCAGCGAGCGCGAGACGCTCCAGCCCTTCCGCTACCTGCTCGCCTTCGAGGAGAAGGACGCGGCGTGGTTCTTCGGGCGCGAGCACGTCACCACCAAGCTCGTGCTCGCGCTCGAGCAGCGCGGACGCCTCGTGCTCGCCGGCCCCTCCGGCGCGGGCAAGACCTCGGTGATCCAGGCCGGCCTCATCCCCGAGCTCAAGGTGCTGCGCCCGCTCGAGGTCCTGCGCCTGCATCCCGGCCCCGACCCGCTCGCGCGCCTCGCCGCGATCGTGCCGGGCTCGCCCGCGCTCGGCGCCGACGATCTGCGGCGACAGCCCGGCCTCGTCGGCGAGCGCCTGCGCCAGCACGTCAAGCAGACGAAGACGCGCGTGCTCGTGCAGGTCGACGCCCTCGAGGAGCTGATCACCCAGGACGCTCCGCCCGCCGACGTCGAGACCTTCGCGCACGCGCTCGCCGGTCTGCGCGACGACGTCGCGCGCGGCGTGCTCCTGGTGATGGCGGTGCGCGACGAGTACCTCGGGCGGCTGCCGCGCGTATCACCGACCCTCGCCTCGGCCCTGCGCGACGCCGAGTTCCTCGGGCCGCCGTCACGCGCGGCGATGCTCGCGGCCCTCACCCGCCCGGTCGCGCGCTGCGGCTACACCTGGGAGCCGGGCCTGCCCGAGGAGATGGTCGACGCGGTGGCCGACCAGGCTTCCCCGCTGCCCGTCCTGCAGCTCGCCGCGAGCTGGGTCTGGGAACGCCGCGCCGAAGCCGGCGCGAGCGACGCCTCGATCCTGACGCGCGCCTCGTTGGCCGCGCCCGGCGAAGCGCTGCGCATCGGCGAGGTGCTCGGCCAGTACGCCGACCACAAGCTCCGCGCCGCGAGCTGGTCGAGCGCCGATCGCGAGCTGGTCAAGCGCATGCTGCCGGTGATGGTCTCCGCCGAGGGCGCGCCGCTGACGACGCCGATCGACGAGATCCTCGCGCGCTGTCCCGACTCGGGGCGCGGCGCCGCGCGCGGCAAAGAATTGTTGCGCGACCTGGTCGACTTCCGCCTGCTGACGAGCCTGCGCGACGAGCGCGCGCGCGAGTGCCTGACGCCGGTGCACACGACGCTCATCCGCGGCTGGGCGCTGTGGCGCGAGGCGCTCGAGGGCAGCGCCGAGCTCGAGGCGTTCCTCGGCCGCTTCACCCGCGACGCACGCGAGTGGCAAGCCAGCGAGCGCGACCCCGCCAAGCTCTGGCCACCCGCCGCGGCGCGCGACTTCGATCGCTGGGCCTCGCGCCTCGCGGAGGTGCGGCTCGAGCCCGCGCAGGTCGCGTTCCGCGCCGCGGTGATCCGCCACGCCCGCCGCGCGCGACGCTTGCGCTGGGGTCTCGTCGCCATCCTCGCCGCCGTCGCCATCGGCGCCACGCTCGCCGGCTTCGCGTTTTCCGCCCAGGCCGACGAGGCCAACGCGCTGCGCCACGCCTCCGAGGAGCACCGCCGCGAGGCCGACGAGCTCATCGACTTCATGCTCGGCGATCTGCGCCATCGCCTCGAGCCGCTCGGCCAGGTCAAGCTCCTGCGCTCGGTCGCCGAGAAGGCGCGCGACTACCTCGCACGCCGCGAAGGCGACGACCCCGTCGATCGCCGCCGCCGCGCCGCGGTGCTGCGCAACCTCGCCGCCGTCTTCCTCTCCGAGGGCGACACCGAGGCGGCCGACGAGGCGGCGCACGCCGCGCTGGCGATCGTGCGCGCCCTGGCCGAGGCCGCGCCCGACGACCCCGAGGCGCAACGCGACCTCGCCAGGAGCAACATCACGCTCGGCCACATGCTCGTCGAGCGCGGCGATCCGACCGCGGCGCTCGAGCACTATCGCGCCGCCGAGCGCGTGCTCGGCGCGCTCCTCGCCAAGGACCCGAGCGACCCGAAGGCGACCTTCGACACGATGGTCGTGAGCGATCGCATGGGCGACGTGCTCGCGCGCCTGGGCGAGCTCGAGGTCGCGCTCACGGCCCAGCGCGCCGCGGTCGCCGCCGCCGAGCGCCTCGCCGCCGCCGAGCCCGAGAGCCCACGCGCCAGGCGCAACGTGCTCATCACCCGGAGCAAGATCGGCGCCGCGCCCTCGGCGTTCGGCGACTGGCTCAGCGCCCGCTTCACCGAGGCCGACCACCGCGCCTTCGAGGCGCTGGCCCAGGCCAACCCCCAGAGCGGCATGGCCCAGTACGACCTCATGCTCGGCAAGCTCGGCCGCGCCAACGACCTCATGGCCGAGGGCGACGTCGCCCAGGCGATCACGACCTACCGCGCCGCGCTCGCGGTGATCTCACGCGTTCACGCCGCCGAGCCGGACAACGTCCAGCACGAGAGCGACGTCGCCTTCTGTCACAACCGCCTGGGCGACGCCTTGAAGCAGAGCGGTGACGCGCCCGGCGCCGTGCGTGAGCACGAGGCCGCGCTCGCGATCATGCGCCGCCTCGCCGCCGCCGATCCCGCCAACGTCCGCTTCGCGCGCGACCTCGCCCAGACCTGGACACGCCTCGGCGACGCGCGCCTCGCCGCCGGCGACACGGCCGGCGCGCTCGCCGCCCACGACGCCGCGCTGACGATCGCCGACGGGCTCGCCCAGGGCCCCGCCCCGAGTCCCGACGCCCGCATCGCGCTCGCGCGCACGCTCGGCTTTTCCGCCGAGGCGCTCATCGCGCACGGCGACTCCCAACGAGCGCGCACACACCTGCAACGCGCCCGCGCGATCACCGCCGAGCTCCTCGCCCGCCCCGAGCCGCCCAGGGCCTGGCGCGAGCTCGACGCCTGGCTCGCCGCGCTCACCCGCAAGGCCCTATAGACACTCACGGTCTCAGCACGCGGAAGCCGTCGATCGGCACCGGCAGCCCGCTCGGCACGACCTCGGGGCGGTCCGGCTCGCGGCTGCGATCGACCAGGCCGCGCCCGATGAAGGCCGCCAGCGCCGTGAGCTCCTCGGCGCTCGGTGCGCGCCCGGTCTCGAGCCAGACCTCGTGGGCGATCGCCTCCTCGAGCGTCGCGACCGAGCCATCGTGGAAGTACGGCTCGGTGAGCCGCGCGTTGCGCAGGGTCGGCACCCGGAAGGCGCGTGCGTCTTCGTCGCGTCCCGTCACCGCCGCGCGTCCGAGGTCGTCGTCGCCTCCGATCCCCCGGTCATGAAACGCCTCGCGGTCGAAGGTCGGCGGCGCGTGGCAGCGCGTGCACCCGAGCTCGGCCAGGAGCACCATGCCGCGCTTCATCGTCTCGTCGAGCGCGCGCTCATCGCCGCCGACGAAGGCGTCGTAGAGGCTGCGCGAGCTGATCAAGGTGCGCTGCAGCTCGGCGATCGCCCGTCGGAAGTTGTCCTCGTTCAGCGCCTCGTCACCGACCGCGCCGAAGGCCGCCTCGAAGCGCGCGACGTACTCCGGGATCGTGCGCAGCTCCGCGAGCACCTCGTCGATCGACTTGTCGAGCTCGATCGGCGAGTGCAAGGGCGCCGAGACCTGCCGCTCCAACGAGGTCTCGCGCCCGTCCCAGAAGAGGCTCGCCCTCAGCGCCACGTTCCAGAGCGTCGGCGCGTTGCGCGTCATCACCGCCTCGCCGCTCCGCCCCGGTCCCGTCAGCCGCCCGCCGCCGACGCCGATCGAGACCGGCAACCCGTCCGACATGCCCCAGATCTCGCTATGACACGTCGCGCACGCCGTCTCACCGTCGCGCGACAAGACCGGATCATAGAAGAGCAGGCGCCCCAGATCCGCCACCACCGGGTCGACCACCGGCGCCTCGGGCAACGCCGCCACCTCCCAGGGTGGCCGCACGACCGGCGTGCCCGCGTCGTCGCACGCGCACACCAGAGCGACCAGCGCGCACACCCCGAAGAGCCACCCCGTCGCCGCGCACCCCATCGCGCGCTCAGTTGCCGCAGCCGGCCGGCTCCATCGCGTCGATCCACGCGCGCACGAGCGCCACGCCCTCGGCGTCGACGAGCCCACGTCCGATCGGCGGCATCTGATCGGCGCCGCGCGTGGACTCCATGCGACAGACCATCACGGACGTGTCGGCGTCGCCCGGCACCACGTCGAAGACGTGACCGCAGGTCGCGCCGCCCGCCGAGGTCGGCAGCTTGCACACGCCCCAGTTCGCCGGCGGGTCCTCGATCGGATCGGTGCTCGCGAAATCGAGGTAGAGCGCCTTGCTGTCCGCGTCGCCCGCCGCTGAATGGCAGTGCGCGCAGTTGGCGTCGAGGTAGCTGCGCGCGCGCAGCTCGAGCGAGGCGGACTCGTCGTCGGCCGCCGCGAAGCGCCGGCGCACCGCGGCGCCGCTCGGCGTATTGACGAAGAGGCCAAGCCCCGCCATGCGCTCGATCTGGTTTTCACCATCGAGCCCCGGCCGATCGAGCTGCGCGGTCTTGACCCCGAGGAGCCGCGTTTCGGGCGCCTTGCCATGGCACTCCTGGCACTCGACCGTCGTCGGCACCACGTAGCGGTGCTCGCGCGTCGCCCCGCTCTCGTCGATCCACGACGCCTCGATGTAGGCGCCGGCGACCTTGCGCTCGGCCTTGGTCTGCGCCTCGTCGAAGACGTAGGTGTGCGGCACCCAGCCGCTCGGCTCGTGCACGAGGAGGCGCGTCTC
The DNA here is from genome assembly GCA_011526585.1 of Deltaproteobacteria bacterium. Lineage (GTDB taxonomy): Bacteria > Myxococcota_A > UBA9042 > PHBI01 > PHBI01 > WYBB01. The sequence goes on along the minus strand of WYBB01000092.1, from coordinate 28,921 downwards.
GAGGATGCGCTCGCCCGCGCTCGGGTCGCGCAGGTCCCTCGGATAGGCGAACGTCTTCACCACGATCGCGCCGACCGGCAGCTCCCACGCTCCATCGTCGCGGTAGGTGATCGCCGCGCCTTCGGGCAGCCACACGAAGCGATGCTTCGAGGTGTAGTCGGAGAACAGCGGCGCGATCACCTCGAAGCGCACCACGCCCTCGGCCGGGATCTGCCGCGCGTGGTCCTCGAAGAGGCGCCACTCATCGAGCGTCGCCCACGGCTTGCCCGGCGGCGCCGGGTTGACGCCGCCCTGCGCGCCTCCGTCGCCGTCGTCGCACGCCGCGCCCATCGACGCGACGAGGCCCGCGGCGACCCACCCGAGGAGGACGGCGCGTGTGCGTTTCACTCGAAGCTCTCCATCTCCGGCAGCGACGCGTGCGTGCAGGTGTGCCCGGCCGTGTCGGTCGACTGGTTCTCGAAACCACCGTTTGCGTTGAAGTTTCTGAAGCTGGCCGGGGTCGCGCCGAGGCAGATCCCCGGGTCCCCGGCCCCCTCCTCGACGATGCCGTCCCAGAGCACGTCCTCGAGCGCGGTCTGCCCGACGACCGCCATCGCGCCCTTGGGCGCGGTGCCGTTGCCCTCGAAGGTGTTGGCGTGCACGTAGACGTTCTTCACGTACGGGTCCATGCCTGGATCGTCGAGCGTCGTGCCGGTCAGGATCTCGAGGATGCGATAGCTCACGACCAGCACGCCGGTGTTCTCGTTGCCGGTGATCTCGTTGTCGCGCACCTCGATGTCGTGCCCGGCCAGGACCAACACGCCGAGCCCCACCGGGACCGACGCTATCACCGTGCCGGCGGTCGCGAAGTTCGGCCGGTTGTTGTCGTGCACGTCGTTGTCGCGGATGAGGACCCAGGCGTTCTCCTTGATCTTCAGGTTCGGCAGGAGCAGCGCCGCGATCCCGACGGTGTTGTCGTAGACCTCGTTGCCGTACACGTCCGCGTGCAGCGTGTTCTCGATCTCGATCCCCGCGACGTTGGCGTAGACCTTGCTGTTGCGCACGATGGCGTACTCGCACGAGCCGACGTAGATGCCCGCGTCGGAGGCGCCGGTGATCTCGACGTTCTCGATGATCGTGCGCTTGCAGTCGGTCGGATAGACCGCATAGAAGCCGTTCTCGGTCACCGAGCCCGCGTCCCACGACACCTTGATGTTGCGGAAGGTCGAATCCTCCGCATGCGCGACCACGCCGTTGCCCGGCGTGTTCTTCACCCAGACGTTCTCGATGGTGAAGCCGGGCGCCGTCACGGTGATGCCGTCGTCGCCCTCGGTCTGGTTGGCGAAGTCGAGCACGACCTCGTCGCGTGTCGCGCCCATGCCGCGCAGCGTCACGTCGGCCGCCGCCGAGAGGTTGAGCTCACGCGTGAACGTGTAGGTGCCCGGCTCGAGCCCGATGACCCAGCCCGACTCCGCCTCGATCAGCGCCGTCTGCAGCGCCTCGTGATCGTTGGCGGACGGCGCGATGATCCGATCGTACTCGCTCGCCTTCGGATCGTCGGAGCACGCACCCGAGAGCGTCCCCACGATCAAGCTCACCACGGCGCAGACTCGCATCCTGACCCTCCTCGACAACGGGCACGCGCGGGCTCCGCGCGGCGAAACGCGCGCATCCTAGCAGCCCCCGCGCCCCGACGAAAGGGTCGCGCCCCCGCCTGCCTGCTATGGCGAGCGCACGCAGCGCACGCGGTGCAGCTCGGCCCCCGCGTGGATGCTGGCGTAGCCGTCGGTGGTGCTCGTCGCCCAGGCCTGGTCGGGGTGGGTCGCGATCGGGGTCGAGGACCAGAACCACTCCGAGGGCGTGTCGAGGAACGCGGCGATGTCGATCGAGGGTTGCAGGCGCCGCTCGTCGACGAGGGTCTGCGTCTCCTTCAAGGTCGGCAGGCGCCAGTCGTCGTGGCCCCCGAGCGCGAGCGCCTCGCAATGCGCCAGCGCGTCGAGCCAGCCGAGCGGCGTGTCGAGCGTCGCGCGCTCCCACACGAGGCCCGTGCCTTGGTCGGTCACGACGCCGAGCTCCGCCTCGACCGAGAAGCGCTGCGCCGGGGCCTCGTACGCACCGCGCACGCAGCGCACGCGCCCGGTCGAGCGCGGGTCGTGGTCGTAGATGAAGCCGAGCTCGAAGCGCACGCCATACGCGAACGACAAGAACGGCACCGGCGACGAGGTCCAGTAGAAATCGCTCGGCGTGTCGGGGAACGCCGCCGGGTCGGCGACCGGATCGCGGCGCCCGAAGTCGAGGATGCTCACGAGCTCGATGCGGCTCGGCAAGCGCCAGTCGGCCCGACCGCCGAGCTCGAGCGCGGCGCAGTACTCGCGCGCGTCCCACCAGTCGAGGGCCTGGCTCGGTGTCCGGCGTTGCCAGTCGAGGCCGGTGACGAGATCGGTGACGACCTCGCCATCGCCGTCGAGGCCATCGATCCTATAGGAGAGCGGGTTGACCGCGTAGCTCGCGTCCTGTCCGTAGCCGGGCTCGCCCGGGCCGGGGCACGGCTCGACCAGGGCCGCGCCGTCGGTGCAGAAGAGCGGCGCCGAGTCGGGCATCGGCCAGGTCGGATGGTAGGCGACGATCGCCTCGCCCTGGCATCGATCGGCCATGAAGAGGTGGCACTCGGTGAGCGCGTCGGGGAGCTCCGAGACGCCAGGCGGCATCACCATGTCGTGCACGCCGGGGAGGAAGCCGGCGTCGGTGCGGTCGCGCCACGAGAAGGTGTCGCGCATCGGGAACGCGAGCTCGATCGTCGTCGCCGAGGTGTCGGCCTGGACCGCGAACGGCCCGCCCGGCAGCGGCACGGTCACGGTGAAGCGCCCGCCCGCCGTCGCCGGCAACCCGCCCCAGGCGGAGAGCAGGCAGTTGAGCGGCGTCGCACCGGACTGCGAGGCGCTCTGACCGAAGGCCTCGAAGGTCGCGCTGTACTGCCCCTGCGCGCGCGGCGCGCCGCTCCCGTCGGTGTGATCGCTCAGCGCCATCTCGACGGTCAGCGTGCCGGGCACGTCGAAGCCCATGTGCGCGGTGGCGGCGACCTGGTAACGGCTCGAAGCGACGGTCACACGCACGAGCTCGAAGGTGTCGGCCGGCAGCTCGGTCAGCCGCGCGCTCGCCAGCACACCGCCGGCCGAGAGGTCGACCTCGACGAGCGGATCCGACAGCGGCAGGGACAGCGGCGCCGGATCGTCGCGCGCGCGCAGGAGCTCGACCGCCAGCACCCGCGCCGCGATCGCGCTCGGCGTCTGGTAGTTGACCCCGCTCTGGTGCTCGGGCGCGAAGCTGCCGCACGTCTCGACCGCGCGCGCGGTGAGCGTCAGTGTCGCCCCCGGCGCCACGACCTCCTCGGACGGCTCGGTCTCGGACGGGCCGCTGTCGTCGTCGGGTCGCGTCGTCTCTTCGGAGACCTCCGCCTCGCCGTCGCGCTCGCCCGCGGCGCCGTCGAGCGTGCTCGACTCCGCGTCGTCGCACGCGCTCGCGCCCCAGAGGATCCCCGCCAGCACGATCACCCGACGGCCTTGATGCATCACGACCTCCATCGGCACTCTTCAACACCGCTCGCGACCGCCGACGTCACCCGAGTCGGCGGCCGATGGACTTGATGTCGATCAAGCCCGCGCCGCGCGCCCCACCGCGGTCAATGGCAGAGCGCCTCACCCTCCCACGGAAACCCGATCAGCGCCGGCTCGAGCGCCGCGGCATCCTCCCCCTCACACACCAGCGCGTCGAGGTAGTCGACCAGGTCGGGCTCGGGCGCGCCCCGATCCAGCTCACCGATCATGCGCTCGTGCGCGATCGCCACGAGCGCCTCGTCGCCGATCGTCACGACCTCGGGCTCCACCTCGTCGTCATCCCAGAGGTCCCAGAGGATCGCCGCGACGATCGCCTCGCTCAGGGGCTGCGCGAGCCCTCCACCGGCGCTGGGCCGCGGGAAGACGAAGGGCAGGCTCGCGTCGTCCTCGGCCGCGCCCGCGCCGATCGCCTCGATGTCGACCCAGTAGGCGACGTTCGACTGCATGGTGAAGTAGCGCGATTCGATCGCGCCCGACCGCGACAGCGCCCACTGCCCGAAGAAGGTCGCGAACCCCTCGCTCCACGCCAGCGGCGGAGCGACCCGCTCCTCCCAGCCGTGCGCGCCGCCGGTGTCGGGAAAGCGCGAGTACGCGTCCATCACCCAGTGACCGAGCTCGTGCGCCACCGTGCTCGGCGTGAAGTGATGGGGCGTGCCCCCCGTGCCCGACAGGAAGATCCCGCGCGCGAAGGTGAGCGCCTCGCCCTCGAGCACCACCGGCCCCCAGCCCGTCGGCAGGTAGCAGGCCAGGCACGCCGGCGTGCGCGTCGGGCTCCAGAGGATCGCCAGCGAGGTCGCCGGCCCGCTCACCCCCGCCGCGCCGAAGGCCTCGCGCGCGGCGTGCAGCGGGGCGGCCACCTGCTCGATCAGCGCCAGCGCGCCCGCGCCCATCGCCTCGGTCACGCGCACGAGCCCGAAGTCGAGCCCTCCCGGGGTCACCGGCCGCGCCACCCAGGCCCACAGGCGCCGCGCGCGCACCTCGACCCCCGGCCCCGGCGGCAGCGGCACCCCCTCGCCATCGAGCACCGCGACGGTGATCGCGCCTTCGTCGTCCTGGATCACGGCGCTGAACCCGAGCTCGATCCCGGCCCGCGGCGCCGCCTCCAGCGCGACCTCGAAGGCGCCGTCCGCGGCCGTCGTCGCGCGCCCGAGCACCCCGCCATCGTCGCGCACGACGACCTCGATCCCACCGACGGGCACGACCTCGACGGGCCCGAGCCCATCGCGCGCCGCGTTGACGGCGCGGTGATCGCGCACGATGCGCCCGACGGCGCAAACGCCCTGGCAGGCGGAGACGACCTCGGCCGCATCGCCGAGCGCGCCATCGATCCCGTCGACCTCGAGGGTGTCGTGGCCGTCCAGCGCGTCGTCGCCGACCAGCATGTCGTCGCCGTCGTCGCCGTCCTCCTCCCGGTCGCGCGCGTCGACGGGCGTGTCGGCCACCTCGTCGATCGTGTCGCTGCGGTCGACCTCGATCGCAGCGTCGGTCGCCACCTCGACCGCGCTATCGTTCAGGACACCGACCTCGCCGACCTCGCCGTCGTCGCTCCCATGATCCGTGACGTCGTGAGCGTCCGCTGCGCTCCGCCCACGATCGCCTGCCGCACATCCGACGAGCAACGCGATCGAGGCCATCAGGTAGGGCGCAATCACCGGCGCATCCTGCCGACCGCGCGCGCTCGGCTCAAGCACCTTGACCTCGAATGTCGTTGAAGTCCGCGAGCTTCACCAAACGCTGCACCGGAGGTCGACATCGCCTCCCCCGCTGTGTAGAGTCAAAGTCTGGTTACAGAGTGACACCGCGGACGAGAAAAAATCCTTGCAGTCGAGTCCGCAGTTGTTTCGCGAATGCGCCTGCCCGAACTGCGCGTTCACCGTTTCGATGAAAAAGTTCTGTATTCTTTGATTGGGGGTTGCGCTTCCGATGACCCTGAGGCGGTGCAACCCCGTATGAGCTGTCGGCCCACGGCCGGGCGCACACGGGATCTCGTCGTCGCCTCGGACCGGACGGTCGCGCGCAGACGGCAATTGGGGGGGAATCATGACTCAGGTGAAGCAAGAAGCCACCAACTTCCACCGTTCGAAGACGCCGGTCGAGACCTCGGCCCGCGCGCTTCAGATCCTGGCCGCCGCGGACGAGCTCCTCGCCGAGCGCGGACCGGATCACGTCTCGATGCGCGACATCGCGGAGCGAGCGGGCGTGAACAAGGCGCTCATCTTCTACTACTTCGGCAGCCGCACGCAGCTCTTCGAGAAGGTGCTCGAGCGCTACTACCGCAGCCATGCCAAGGCGCTGACCACCGCGTTCTCGGGCGGCGGCTCGATCCACGATCGCGTGCGCCGCGCGATCGACGCCTACCTCGACTTCATGGATCAGAACCACCTCTTCGCGCGCCTCGTCATGCAGGAGGTGGCGCACCACGACGACGGCAAGCTCCCGCAGATCCGCGCGAACATGCAGCAGCTCTACGAGCTCATGCGCGACGAGTTCACCGATCTGCTCCCGAAGGAAGGGCCGATGTCGGCCAAGCACTTCTTCGTGACGCTCTCGGCCTGCGTCATCAACTACTACACCTACGCCAAGGTCCTGCGCGGCGTGTGGAACGCCGACCCGTCCTCGCCCGAGATGCTGCGCGAGCGGCGCGCGCACGTGCAGTGGCTCGCCGAGACGATCACCACGCGCCTCATCCAGGACGCGCTGGCGCACCGCGTCCAGGCCTGATCACTGCGCGGGCTCAGCGCCCGCACGCCAGCTCGCGCGCGGCCAGTACGATGACGGCGCGGGCGGCGCGCTCGGCTCGGACACGAGCGAATCGATGAAGGTCGTGATCGCCGCCTCGAAGACCTCGGGGGCTTCGAGCGGCGCGGTGTGGCTCGTGCCCGGCACGACGCGCAGCTCGGCGGCTGGCAGCTCGGCGGCGAGCTGGCGGCTCGTGGAGAGCGGCGTGAAGCCGTCGTCCTGGCCGGCGATGACCAGCGTCGGCTGCGCGATGCGCGCGAGGAACGGCAGCGAGGTGCGCGCGGCGGCGTCGGAGAGGAGCCCCATGAAGAGGTCCATCGGCATGCGCGCGAAGTGATCGAGGTAGGGCTGGAGATCGCGCGGGCGGATCTTCTCCGCCTTGATCTCGGTGAGCGCGGCGAGCGCGTAGGACAGCGGCGTCGGCAAGAACGCGCGCACGGCGGCGGCGACCGTGTCGCGCCAGGTCTGGGTCACCGCGTCGAGCAGCGGCAGGAGGCGCGCGCCGAAGTCGGTGTGGCGGAAGGTGTCGAGCACGCGCCCGAAGGAGCCGCAGCACAAGACGAGCGCGCGCACGCGGTCGGGGTGACGCAGCGCGGTCTCGAGCGCGACCTGCACGCCCATCGAGTGGCCGATGAGGATCCCGTCGCGCCACCCGAGGTGCCCGAGCACGAAGTCGATGTCGCCGGCGATGTCGGCGAGCGTGCACTCGGCGGGTCTCGGCGGCAGGCCCGAGCGACCGTGACCCCGGTAGTTGAGGTGCAGGACCTCGCCGCGGCGCGCGAGCACCGGCAACAGGTCACGCCAGATGTAGCCGTCGCAGCTGATCCCGTCGCAGAGAACGACGCGCGCGTCGCCCGGCTGGCCGTGCACGCGGTAGGCGAGGCGGGTGCCGTCGGACACGCGGATCTGGCGGAGCTCGGCCGTGGGAGGTGGCGCGGCCACGGCTCAGGGCATGGTCCAGCTCAGGCGCACGCGCGTCGGCGCGCCGGCGATCACCAGCGCGAGCATCTCACCGCTCTTCGCGATCGGGCGGCCGTCGGGCAGCATGCGCTCGAAGCGCAGCTCGTAGAGCACGTGGTGCTGGCGGAAGTAGGGAAAGAGCGTGCGCCAGGTCGGGTTGCGCTTGTCGAGGCGCGTCACCGAATAGGGCGGCGTGATGTCACCGCGCCCGTTCTCGATGCGCACCTCCCAGATCCCACGCGCCGGGTTGAGATCGTTCCACGCCGGATCCTGGGTGTAGAAGGCGACGACCACCGTCAGCGTGCGCCGGTCCTCCTCGAGCTCGGACTCGAGCAGCGACATCTTCTGCTCGGGCGCGAGCTGGAAGAGGCGCGCGTACTCGTCGACGTAGGCGCGCCGGAAGGGCTCGACCTTGAGGGTGGCGGTGACCAGCGCCTTGGCCTCGAAGGCCTCGTAGGCGTCGACGTCGCGCGTCCAGCGCTCCTGATGATCGTAGTAGGGCGACGAGGCGCAGGCGCCGAGCAGTGACACGAGGCTCAGCGCGACCGCGAGTCGTGCCGCACGAACGAGCGAACGGCCAACGCCGGCCCCGCGAGTCGCAGCGGCGGACTCAGTGCGCCTCACGCGAGGGCTCTTTCTTGGAGCGCTTCGACTCGATCGCCGACGCGCGTGACGTGCCGCGATCGTCTCCGCGGCCCGCCGGGACCTCCGGCGTGCTGAAGGTCTCGACGACCTCCTCGGTGAACGAGGACGCGCGCGTCGGGCGCGCGGCGCCGCGCTGCCACGACGAGGCCCCGCCCGCCTTGCCGGCGAACGAGAAGCCCGCCACCTCGATGGCGGTCTGCACCTGACCGAGCACGCGCCCGCCGGCGCGCAGCGCGAGGCGACGCGTCTTGAGGTCGCCCAGCACCTGACCGCTCGGCGCGATCTCGATGCCGTCGACGCCGCTGACGTCGCCGATGACGATGCCCTTGACGAGCACGTGGCGCGCGACGATCTCGCCCTCGACGATCGCCTGCTCGGCGATGACGACGGTGGCCTCGGACTGGATGCGCCCTTCGACGCGCCCCTGCACGACGAGGTCCTCCGCCGCCGAGACGGTGCCCGTGACCTTGTGGCCCGCGGCGATGACGCTCATGTCGTTCACCTCAGCCTCCCATGTTGATGTTGCCCTTGAACGAGGCGCCATCGGCGATGAGGATACGCGGCGCCTTGACGTCGCCGAAGAGCTTGCCGCCCGACTTGAGCTCGACCTTGTCGCCGGCCCCGACGTTGCCCTGCACGACGCCGGCGATCTCGACCGCACCCGATTCGACGTCGGCCTCGACGCGCCCGGACGCGGCGACGACGACCGCCTCCTTCACCTGGATGCGACCGCCGCGCACGGAGCCGAGCACGGTCAGCGCGTCGCTGCCGCTGATGTCGCCTTCGATCTGGATGCCGGGACCGATGATTGTTTCCGCCATGGTGGCTCTCTCGGGCTCAGGTCCGCGTGGGGCGCCGGGGCTCAGCGCCGGCGTGGGCGCGGAAGGGTTCGGGGATGGGGCGGCGCGTCGGAGCGCGTCAGGTCGCCCAGGGATCGCGGGCCGCGGACGGGACCTTGAGCCCGCGCGGCAGGTTGAGCGGCATCACCAGACGCGCCTTGACGCGCGCCTGCGGGTCGATCTCGACGCGTGGCGCGTCGACGGAGCCCTCGACCTGGGAACCGGCGTCGAGGCTGACCGACTGGCGCGCCTTGAGGCCGCCCTTGACGAGGCCCTTGACCTCGGCGACGTCGACCTCGATCTCGGCCTCGAGGGTGGCCTTGGGGGCGACGCGCAGGTCGCCGTCGAGCTGCACGCGCCCGTCGACGCGGCCCTGCACCACGAGCGGGCCTTTGCCGCGCACCGTGCCGTCGACGACCATGCCGGGCGAGATGACCGTGGCGTTGTCCATGGCGAGCCCTCGAACGCGATTGACGAAGTACGAGCAGACCCCGCGCGGGACCGATGTCACGCCGCGTCGAGGGAGACGCGAACTATCCGCTTGTGGCGCCGAGTGTCAAGCACGCGATCGCGGGCCGGGGACGAGCGTGGGGCGCGCGCGGAGGGCACGGGTCGGGCGCACGTGGTTACGGCGGAACTCGTTGAAATAACTCAGTGGTTAACAAAGTGCGCTCGAAATGAAGAAGGCGTCCGAGACTCCCGTTACTATGCTTGAGTCGGCGGCTGCACGCCCGCGTGGCGACGCGTCCCCGCCGGACTTTGAAACGGAGGACGAGCGCGACCCATGCACGACGGTATCACAGCGTTGCACACCGACCCGCGGAGGCGGGTGGCGATCGCCGCGCTGTGGCTCGCGTTCGTTGCGCTCGCGACACCGCCGGCGCGCGCGGTGCCGCACGACCCCGAGCTGGCGGCGCTCAACCTCGGGCCGACCGAGTCGGGGCGCGTGACCTGGGTCCAGAAGCCGCGCGTCGTCAAGCCGCTCAGGCCCGAGGAGGCGCTCTCGACGTGGCGCTTCGAGATGCCGATCCCGCTCGGGCGCCAGCTCGGCGACAAGACCAACTGCGGTCCGACGGCGGCGGCGATGGCGCTCGGCGCCTACCAGGGGGTCGGGGACCCGAGCGCCGTGCGCGTGATCCGCGACATCGTCGGCGAGTGGACCTGGCAGGCCTTCCCGCTGCGGCAGCTCAGGCTGCCGGGCTACGACGCCGGGATCACGACGCGCCACATGATGCGCGCGGCGCTGGAGCGCTTCGAGCCGAGCGTGGGCTGGCAGCCGGTCGAGCACCCCTGGCTGCCGATGGAGGCGTGGTCGGTCTTCACGCTCAAGAAGGCGGTGGCCGAGCGGCGGCCGCTGATGGTGCTGGCCGAGGCGCGCACGCTGTGGCGCCTGGACGTGCCCGGGCTGCACTGGGTCGTGGTGCGCGGCGTCGAGCGCGGGGAGGTCGTCTTCAACGACCCGGCCGACGGCTCGGTCTCGCGGATCCCGCTCGACCGCTTCTGGTCGGCGTGGCGGCTGCCGGCGATCTACCGTGGGCTGCCGATGGTGGCCGGCTTCGAGGCGCTGGTGCCGGATCGCTCGCTGCCGATCGTGCACGTGCGCGAGGCGACGGTGCGCGCCGACGCCCTACCGCCGAGGTGAGCCGCGCCGGGTCACGGCCTGCCGAGAGGTTGCCTCAAGTTACCAAGAATCCGCTGGAAACGGGGTCAGCGCCGCTGTAGATCGCGCCCGTGGGCACGCACGATCGCGGTGATGACCGCTACTTTCTCGGGGACGCGCTGAGCGCGGGACCCGATGGGCTCTATCTCGACGGGGTCGCGATCGCGCCGCTGGCGCGGGCGATGGGCACGCCGCTCTACGTCTACGGACGGCAGACGCTGGCGCGGCGCTTCGCGGAGATGCGGGCGGCGCTCGCGGGGATCGGGCGGCCCTTCGAGATCCGCTTCGCGATGAAGTCGAACCGCTTCGGGCCGGTGCTCGACCTGGTGCGCGCGGAGCGCGACGTCAAGGTCGACTGCTGCTCGCCGCGCGAGGTGGAGCGCGCGCTGGCGCACGGCTTTGCGGCCGAGGAGCTGTCGCTGACGGCGGGCATGCTCTCGCCGCGAGACCTGGCGACGGTGGTGACGACCGGCGTCAGGCCGAACCTCGACACCTTCTCGGTGCTCAAACGCTGGGCGGAGGTGCTCGACAAGGCGGGCGTCGAGGGCGAGGGCCGGCGGATCGGGCTGCGCATCAACCCGGAGATCGCGATCGGCTGGGGCTCGGAGCCGAAGCTGGCCTACGGCAACTCCAAGTTCGGCTTCGATCAGGAGCGCGTGCCGGAGGCGGCGGCCTTCGCGCGGAGCCTGGGGCTGACGGTGGTCGAGGTGCACATGCACCTCGGCTGGGGCCTCCAGCGCTCGGGCGCGGCGGTGGTGCGCGAGGTCTTCGGCAAGCTCGCAGGCTTCGCCCGGGCGCTCGAGACGGTCGAGGTGGTCAACGTCGGCGGCGGGCTCTGCTGGAAGCACCGCGCCGAGGACGAGCCGCTGCCGCTTTCGCTGTGGGCCGAGGTCGTCGGCGAGGCGCTCGCAGAGCTCGGGCCAGGGGTGAAGGTCGCCTGCGAGCCGGGCACCTACATCACCGCGGCGTCCGGGATCCTGGTGGTCGAGGTCAACACCGTCGAGCCGCGCAAGAGCGGCACCTGGGTCGGCGTCGACGCCGGGCACGCGGTCAACGTCTTCGCCGCGCACTACGGGATCCCGATGGCGTTCATCCCGGTCACCGATCCGCTGGCCGAGGCGAGCGAGGTCGTCAACGTCGGCGGCAACATCAACGAGGCCAACGACGTCTTCGCGCGCGACCGCGCGATGCCGAAGGTCGCCGAGGGGGATCTGCTGGCGCTGTGGCCGGCCGGCGGCTACGGCTCGTCGATGGCGAGCGACCACTGCCTGCGCGGGCAGCCGGGCGAGGTGCTCGTAGGCTAGCGCTAGCGGCGTGTGGGAGAATGAGCGAGCCGCGATGGATGCCAGGAGCCGTGTCCCCGACGAGTGAGGTGTACCGAGGTACTCCGCAACGAGGAGGGGCGCGGCGACGCGGCAGACGCGCGGCGCAGCCATTCTCCCGCGCGCTGCTAGAGGTTGACCCAGTGGCGGGTGAGATAGCGGATCTCGACGCAGCCGAGCGGGGTCTCGGCGGAAAAGAAGCGCACGTGCTCGAGGCCCTGGAACTCGAGGCCGGTGATGATCGCCAGCGGGGCCAGCATCGCCTCGCCGACGCTGAGCGCGCCGCTGGTGGCGGGTGTGGTGCACTCGGTGAAGGTGGGGCCGGCGGCGTGGTGGTTGATCGGGATGTGGGTGAAGACGTGCGTGCCGGCGGGCGCGGGTGCCCAGCTCAGGTCGAGGCGCGTCGGGGCCTCGTAGCTGCCTTCGAGCGTGCCGTCGAGCGCGTCGAGGGTCGCGGGGATTGCGGCGGCGGGCACGGTGATGGTGTGCTCGCCGAAGCGGATCGCGAGCGCGAAGGTCGGGCCGGCGAGCGTGACGCTGCCCCAGAGATCGCCGGTGACCGGATCGGCGACGAAGGTCTCGTCCGACCCGTCGGAGGTGACCGTGAGCGCGGCGTCGAGGAAGCGGGCCGGCGCGCGCACGCAGGTGCCGTCGATCGCGCAGAGCTCGTCCGCGTCGCAGGGCGGGCAGGCGCCCTCGGGCACGAAGCGGAAGAAGGCGCAGCTCGCGTCGCTGAGCTCGGGCTCGCCGTACCAGGGGTTGGGGGCGTCCTCGAGCGCCGCCGAGATCCAGTGGCTCGCCGGCTCGCCGCCGGTCGACTCGAGCTGCACGAGGCCGACGCGCTCGGTCAGCTCACAGCGATCGCCAGCGACGGCGACGATCGGCCTGTGCGGATCGGCGTCGGGGATCGCGTCGCCGATCGTATCGGCGATCACCTCGGGGTCCGCGCTGTCCGGCTCGCTCGTCTCGGGCGCGACGCTCTCGGGCGCGACGCTGTCGGGCGCGAGCGTGTCCGGCGCCACGCCGTCGGGCGCGTCGAGGGTCTCGATCGCGTCGCCGGGGCTCACGTCGCCGCCGGGCTCGTCCTCGGAGCAAGCGCTCCACGCCAGGACCCCACACACGGCCAGCATCGCGCCGAAGACCTGGCGGCGCCTCGTCATCTCGCTCCCGTTCATGCTTCACTCCCCGGCGGACCAGACCGTCACAACCCGGCGAGGTGCCTGGTTCGTTCCCCCAGATCAAGGAGAGGCCCCTCACCGCCACACGACGGCGCGCTTTCACACAGCGATCCGCTCGGCCTCGTTCCCCACGGTCGCTGAGCGACGGTGCCGCGCCGACGGCCGTAACCGCCAACGGAGACACTGGTTTTCCGATCCGGTGAGTGCTAGTGTCGACCTCGACGACACGCCGTCACGCGCCGTCACGTGGTTGATCACCAAGAGGTATTCGATGCGGTGCGGGCTGCTCCTGTTCGTCGGCTGTGGTGTGCTGTTCCTGTCGTCGGTGTCCGCTGAACGGGTTCACGCCCAGGTGCCCTTCACCGAGCTCGGCTTGCCCTACACGCAGGACTTCGACGGGCTGGCCAACACCGACACGAGCGCCGAGCTCCCGCCCCACTGGGCCCTCTTCGAGTCGGGACGAACGCCAACACGACCTACGCCGCGGGCGACGGCTCGAGCTCGAGCGGCAACACCTACTCGTTCGGCGCGGTCGCTTCGACCGAACGCGCGCTGGGCGCCGTGCAGAGCAGCGCGCTCGTACCGGTCTTCGGCTTCAGCTACGTCAACCAGACCGGCGCGACCGTCGGCCTGGTCGTCGTGTCGTACCACGGCGAGCAGTGGCGCCTCGGCAACAACACCGGCCGCGTCGACCGCCTCGACTTCCAGGTGAGCTACGGCGCGACCAGCGTCGCGGATCCGCTCGCGCTCTGGCTCGACATCGATCCGCTGGACTTCGTCGCCCCGGTGAACAGCGGCACGCTCGGCGCGCTCGACGGCAACACCCAGCGCGACGCGATCCAGCTCGCGCTCGACCTGCGTGTGATCGCGGCGCTCCTCAACGTGCCGGAGGAGATGGTGCTCATCCCCGATGGCGCGACGCTGTGGGTCCGCTGGCGGGATCACAACGCGTCCGGCTCCGACGACGGGCTGGCGATCGACGACTTCGCGATGACCCTCTACTGCGGCGCCGATCGCGACTGCGACGACGGGGTCGCCTGCACCGCGGACATCTGCCTCGCGGGCGTCTGTCAACACGCCCCCGAGGACACGGTCTGCGACGATCAGGTCGCCTGCACCTGGGAGGCCTGCGACCCGAGCGCCGCGGGCGCCGACCCGTCGACGGGTTGCACGAGCGCTCCCAACCACGCCCTGTGCGCGGACGACGCCTTCTGCACCATCGACGCCTGCGCGCCGAGCGATCCCGAAGCCGACCCGCTGACCGGCTGCCTCGTGACGATGAGCACGGGGTCCTGTGACGACGGCAGCGTCTGTACCTTGAACGACGTGTGCGAGGCGGGCACCTGCCAGCCCGGCAAGCGCCAGCGTTACTGCGGTGACGGCAACGAGTGCACCGACGACCTCTGCGATCCGATCAAGGGCTGCTACTCGGTATTCAACTCCCGCTGGTGCAGCGACCGGGACAACGCCACCGCCAACGATCGCTGCACGCAGGGCACCTGCGTCGGCGACCCGATCGTGTGCCCGACCCCGGGCCCGTGCCAGACGGCGACGCCCAACGGGGCCTACTGTCAGCTCGACCCGCGGCCGAGCGGAACACCGTGCGACGACGACAGCCTGGCCACGCGCGATGACGCCTGCGATGGCGAGGGTCACTGCGTCGGCGCGACGATCGCGTGTGCCGTGGCGGGCCCGTGCGAGCTCCCTGGGATCCCCGACGGGGTCGCCTGTCCGAGTCGGCTCGCGCCGGCCGGCAGCGCGTGCGACGACGGCCTCGCGACCACCGCCGGCGATCGCTGCGACAGCCTCGGTGGGTGCAGCGGCGTGGCGATCGTGTGTCCGCCACCGGGCTCGTGCGAGCTGCCCGCCGTGCCCAACGGCGTCGACTGCACGAGGCGCTTCGAGGAGGCCGGCGCGCCATGTGACGATGAGGACATCACCACCTCCGGCGACCAGTGCGATGGACTCGGGGGCTGTGCAGGGGTGCCGATCCTCTGTGGTCTCCCGGGTCCGTGTCAGATCGCGGGCACGCCGGACGGTGTGGCCTGCACGCCGGTCGACGAACCCGCCGGCGCCGCGTGCGATGACGGTGACCTCGCCACGCGCGGGGATGCATGCGACGGCAGCGGCGCCTGTGCCGGCGTCCCGATCGTGTGTGAGCGAGACACGGAGTGTGCGGCCTTCGCGCCGAACGGGATCGACTGCACCATGACGCCGCGCGACGGCCCATGCGACGACGGGCTCGCGACGACGCGTGAGGACGCATGCCACGACGGTGCGTGCCTGGGGACCGCGTATGCGTGCACGCCCGCTGCGTGCGAGCTCACCTCGGTGCCCGATGGCGATGGGTGCGTGCGCACCTTGGCGGCGGCCGGCGCGCCCTGCGACGACGGCGCGCCCGACACGCGCGACGACCGCTGCGATGGCGCGGGCGTGTGTGCGGGCACTGCGTTCTCCTGCGCGCCTGGTCCTTGCGAGACGGCCTCGGTGCCTGATGGGAAGGGCTGTCTCGTCACGCCGGCCTCTCGGGGTACCGCGTGCGACGATGGCGACCCGTGCACGAGCGAGGACATGTGTGACGGCGTGAGCGCATGTGCCGGCGAGGTCGTCTCGTGCGGAATCGGTGAGCGCTGTGACCCGGTGGGCGTGTGCCGGCCGACGCACTGCAACCCGTGCGAGGCCGACGAGGCGTGTGGTGACGGCAGCGCGTGCGTCGAGGTGGGGGAACAACGCCGCTGTCTCGTCGCGTGCGACTCCGACGGCGAGTGCGCTCCGGGACAGACCTGCGATGATCACGAATCGGGTGGCATGCGCTGTCTCGATCGCGAAGGCGAATGCGCGGCGGCGGAGACCGAAGCCGAGGCCGAGGCGGAGACCCAGACCGAAGTGGAGACCCAGACCGAAGCGGACCTCGTCGAGCCCGGGCCGGATGAGCCCGAGCGCGTCGAGCCGCCGGCCGAGAAGCCAGCAGGCGAGGTCGTCGACGGGGAGGAGGCCGTGAGCGGAGGCGCGAGCGACGACGGCTGCGCGGGCGGAGCGGTCCCGTCGCTTCTGGCGATGCTCGCACTCTGGGTCGCGACCCGCGCGGCACGCTTCGCCGTCATCACTCGCGCGCGCAGAGCACCGCGTTGAGCGAGTCGCAGGCGACGTCGTCCCAGGCGCCGTCCGCGCCCATGACGACACAGTCCTCGGCGACGGAGCCGAGGCCGTCGTCGGGCGCGCCGCCCGACCAGAAGGCGAGCTCGGCCGGAGCGCCGGAGGGATCGACGAAGTCACCTTCGACTGCGATGTCCGTGAGCCCGATCCATGCCGCGATCCCGAAGTCGCCGGCGAGCGCGTCTTCGTGGGCGTCGCGCGGCACGTAGAGCGTGCCTCCGGTGGCCGCGCAGCGCGCCTGCCCCTGGGCCCAGGTCAGCGCCTCCGCGAAGGCGTAGACGCAGCGGCCGTCGCGCGTGAAGGCGAGGTCGGGCGCGTGCTCGGCGGCACAGGCGGCCGAGCACTGCGGGCCGCACGCGGCGCCATCGCAGGCCTCGCCGTACGCGACCTGGATCACGCCGTCACCGCAGGGCTCGGCTTCGATCTCGCACACGATCGGGGCGGTGCGCTCGCAATCGCGATCGGTCCAGGCGAGCGTCGAGCCGAGCGCATGACACCGGTCATTGGGGGTGTCGTCGTCGAAGACCGAGCGCGGGGGCAAGAAGGCGGGCGGTGCATGCTTGACGGTGGTGAAGACCCCGGGCTCGCGCACGTCGCCGACGCCTAGCCAACCCGGGCCGACCGCCACGACCCGCGCCAGCTCGGCGTCGTCATCGGGGATCACCGGGTAGCCGCCGACCGACTCACACAGCGCCCGGGCGTCGCTCCAGGTCCCGCTCAGGCCGGTCGCGACGAGGCACGTGCCGCCCTCGGTGACGCGCATGCCGATCCACGTCTCCGGGAGTGGACCGCAGTCGAGCGTGCACGTCTCGCCACACGATCGGTCCTGAGCTCCACCGGCGTCGCAGCGCTCACCGAGCGCGGCCTGCACCACCCCGTCGCCGCACGGCTCCGCGCTGCTCTCGCACAGCGCGGGCTGCGCCTCGTCGCAGGCGATGTCGATCCAGAGCCCGTCGCGTCGCTGCACGACGCAGCGCTCGACGCGTGAGCCGTTGGGCTCGCCCGGCGAAAAGCGCTGGAAGCTCGGCCGCCTCCCGAGGAGCGTCCACACCTCACCGTGGATCCCGGCATCGTGCAGGCCGAGCCAGCCGCGCCCGAGCGGCGCCATGAGCGCGTGCTCGCCCTCGTCGTCGGGGATCGCGAGGTGACCGCCGAGCGCTTCGCATTCGCGGCGGGCCGCCGTCCAGCCGAGCGGCGCGGCGATCTTCCAGAAGCACGTACCGTTGCCCGGGTCGCGCACCGCGGCTCGGACCGTGGGCGGCACATCGCCCGACATCAAGGGCGGACGACACTCGAGGCGGCACTCGGGCGTGCACCCGTCACCGCGCCGCGCGTTGCCGTCGTCGCACTCCTCATCGAGCACGGCCTGGCGGACCCCATCGCCGCAAGCCCGCTCCGCGCGCTCACACACGAAGGCACGCGTCTCTTCGCAGCGGAGGTCTCCCCACATCGCCGATCCAGTGATGGTCGCGACGCAGTCCTCCTCGCTCCCGTCGTAGCCGAGGCTGTCGTTGGCGCTGGCCGGCTCGTTGAACCCCCACGTCTCGTAGCGCGGCGCGGCGCCGCCGAGCGTCTCGATCTCGCCTTCGGCGAGCCGATCCACGAGCCCCAGCCAGCCGCCACCGAGCGCGAGCACCCAGGCGTTCTCGGCGGCGTCGTCGGGGATCGCGAGGTGGGCCCCCAGGTCTTCGCACCGTCGCTCGGCGGTCGCGAAGTCCGCGCGCTCGTCGAGGGTGAAGAGACAGTGGCCAGAGCGCGGGTCGAGGATCGCGCGCACGGCGCCGAGCGCGCGCCCACAAGGCAGTCGACACCCCGGCTCGCAGCCGTCATTCGCGATCTGGTTGCCGTCGTCGCACGCTTCGCCGAGCGCGAGGTCCACCCGCCCGTCGCCGCAGCGGGCGGCCTCCGCGTGATCACCGTCGTCCCACGCTTCCGGATCATCCGGGAAGCGATCGCAGAGGTCGCCGACGTCGTCGCGATCGCGGTCGAGCTGATCGGGATCGTGGAGGCCCGGGCAGCGATCGATCGCGTCGTGCCAGCCGTCGCCGTCGGCGTCGGGATCGCACGCGTCGCCCACCCCGTCGCCATCGAGGTCACGAACCTCGGCGGGGGCTTGCGCGATCAGCGCACACCCGTCGTGTTCGTCGGGCACGCCGTCGCCGTCGCCGTCCTGTCCTGCCAACGAGAGCCAGACGACATTCGAGCGCCCGTCGGTCTGCGCGATCCAGACCTCGCCGGGGTGGACGTCCGCAGGCAAGCGCGCGCGCCAGCTCCCACCGGGAGCCACGGTCAGCGGTGCGCTCCAACCCTGCCCTTCCAGGAGCGCTTCGGCCGCGACGCCGCTCGCGAAGACCTCGACCTCCTCGCCGGCGGCCGGCCATCCGCTCGCTGCCCCCCAGATCGCCACCAGCGCCGGTTCGTCGACGGCGCGGACCACGCCGGCGCCCGAGGGTGCGATCGCCGCGCGCGCGACGCCACCCGAGGTCCAGACCAGCGTGACGCCGGCGACCGACTCGTCACAAGCCCAGAGCGCGGTGGCCGTGTGCCCGCCACGTTCGCGCGGGGATCGGCCGCGGCGCGCCACGAGACCACTCTCGTCGATCACGAGCGCCGACCCGTCGGCGGCCGCGACGACGATGCGCTCGCTCGCCCCCATGCGTGAGGCGATCCAACAGACCTCCCGGCCGGTGCCGTGCACGATCAGGCGATGCTCGCCCAGGACCACCGGCGCGACCGTCGCCTCGGCGCCGGCGAGCCACTCGTCGAGCAAGGCCTCGGGGTCCGACGTCTCTGCGATGACGGCGGGACGCGGCGCCATCAGCGGTCCGATCGCGTCGCTCGCGCTGACGCTCCTGCATAGTCCGATCGCCTCGCACCACGCATGCTCGCCGAGCCAGCGCGCGTCGAGCGCGAAGGTCGCGGCGGTCCCGGTCTCTACGCTCAGCACGGCGGGCGTGCGCACGAGCGGCAACGCGACGCCGTCGAGATGCGCGGTCATCGGGATCGGGAACGCGCCGATCACGCGGGCGCGATCGAGACCGTCGCGTCCGGCCGCGACGACCTCGACCGTACGCCCTCCACCGAGCGGCGCAAGGCTCCCGCCCGCGAAGGCGACAGCGATCTCACCGTGCTCGGGCACGACGATCGCGACTCGCCCGCTGGGGTCGATCTCGGCCATGACCGCCGTCGGCACGCCATCGCGCAGCGCGACCGCTTCGCCCGAGGCCGGTACGAAGACCTCCCAGACCACGTCATGCAGGCGCACCACGACCAGCACGCCATCGGCGGGCGTCGTCTGCTGCGCCTCGGCGACGACCGCCTCGAGCGTCGTCGCCTCATGCTCGGAATCCACGCGCCACCGTGAAGCTCCGCGCTCTGGCAGCGCGCACCAGGTCCCGTCGCAGCCGCCCGCGCAGCAGGCCCGACCACACCCGTCCTCGCCACAGCGACCGGGCTCGCACGCGGGCTCGCACGCGCTCGTCCCGAAGGTGAAGTCGCGCTCGAAGGACGGCTCGAGCCGGTATTCGATGGCGAGCGGCGAGACCCCGTCACCGACCTCCCAGTGCACGACCGGCCACACGCCGCTCTCGGCGACGCCGACCCGCCAGCGCGCGACACAGTCGACGTCCTCGTACAACGGCGTCACCGCCAGGCGCACCCGACCCTCGGCGGCCGTGACCTCGGCCAGCGCCCAGGGCAGCGCGCTCGCGACGGGACCGGACGCGCCGACGCCGATCGGCACGATCGCCTCGAGCCCATCGCAGGTGAGGCGCGGATCGTCGAGCGCGACGTCGGCCTCACAGCGCACCTCGCTCACCCGCGCGCCCGCCTCGAGCCCGACCGTGAACGTGCACCCGCGAGCGCCGAGCCACACATTCTCGTCGGCGACCCGCGCGAGACCGAGCCCACGTTCGAGCCGCACCTCGGCGCGGTCGCACGCGAACGGCAGACGGACCACGCCAGGGTCGACCAGCCCCGGCACAGGCTCGGGCGCGACCTCGATCGTATTCGGCTGCGCGTCGAGCGACGGGTCACACGCGCCGACGAGCTCGACCCACTCGCCGGCCTTCGTCCTCCGACCCTGCCCCTTCCACTCGCTCACCGGCACGCCATCGGCGCGCAGAACGCGCGCGACATACCCCTCGGGGCGCCCCCCCTCGACCTCGAGGCGCAGGTGCACACGCGCGCCGACCACCGGTTGATCGGCACAGGACGCCAGCAGGACGAGGGCGACGAACGCCCCCCCGAAAAGGCCAGGATCCGACAACCGACACGTGACTCCCATCGGGCGGGTCGACGTTGTCACAGCGCCCGCGCATGGTCCAGACGAGCGCCCCATCGACGTGCTCGCGGTGCTTGCGCGGCCACCGCCCTTGCCCCATGCTCGCGGCGTCTCCCATCGGGACTGCCTGGTGTCCGTGCCGTTGCCGTCACCGCCCGCTCCATCCCACCTCGTGCGCCCACGCACCGCAGGGCCGTGCTTGCTCGTCAGCCTCGTATTCGTCCTGCTGTGCGGCCCGACACACCCCGCGCGCGCCGCGGACGACCCGCACGCGCTCGCCGACCTCGCGCTCGACGCGTGTGAAATGCACCGCTATGGCGAGTGTGCCCGCGTGCTCGATCGCGTGCAGGCGCTGACCCCGCACTCTCGCTATCTGCTCGGCGCCGCGGAGGCCTGGGCCCTGACCGGCGATCTCACCGCCGCCGAAGTACGCCTCGGCATGGCCCTCATGGATCCGACGCTCGAGCCCGGGATCCGCCCGCGCATCGAGTCCCTGCTCGCGCGCGTTCGCGCCGCCGCGCCCCACGCCGCCCGCGCCCGGGCCTCGGCTCCCGCGCACGCCGCGCGCGCCTGGGAAGCCGCGCTGGCCGCGTCCGACATCGGCCATTTCCTCGTCGAGGCCGGCCTCGCCTGGGAGGCGGCGCAACGTCACGAGGCCGCCTTCGAGGCGTTCTCGCGCGCGCTGGCGCGCACGGATCTCCCTGACGACGACCTCCGTCTTCTCCCGGGGCACCTCGCCACGGTGCAGGCGCTCATGCCACCCCCGCCGCCCGATCGCACGGCCGCCTGGCTCACCGCCGGCTTCGCGACGGCGGCGGCGATCTTCGCCGCGGGCGCCTTCGTCACCGCCGAGGATCACCGTGACGACGTGCGACTCGCGCTGAGCGACGACCCGGTCACGACGATGACGCGCGCGCAAGCCCAGAAAAAGCAAGCGATCTCGGACGACTGGCACCTCGCCGGCTGGATCGGCATCGGCGCCACGGTCGCCCTCGTCACCACCAGCGTCGCGCTCTTCTCGATCCCGCCCGAGCCGCGCGCGACCCTGCACCTGCGTGCCGCCGTCGGCCCGGGCTCGCTCTCGCTCGCCGGGTCCTTCTGAGATGCGCGCTCCCCTCCTCGTGATCGCGCTCGTGCTCCCCGTGCTCGCCGCCTGTCCGGAGCAGCTGCCGATCGACGACGCGACCTTCGCCTGCAGCACGCACGCCGACTGTGGCCGCGGGGCCTTCTGCGAACAGGGGCTCTGCCGCCTCTTCGGCGCGCCGCCGCCCGACACCGTCGAGCCGGAGGTCGACGCCGAGTCGCCGCCTGAAGTGGTGGTCCCGGCCTGCGAGATCGATCTCGTCGCGACGCGCACCTCGGAAGACGCGCTGCTCCTGCTCGAGCGCGATCCGGTGAGCGGCCAGCAGCGCTTGCGGATCCTGCTCGACGGGATCGAGACGAGCTATCCCTTGCCCGACGATGTCATCGACTTCGACGACAGCGCGGACCGCTGCTGCGAGGACCCGTGCTGTCAGCTGCTGGGTCCTCCTCCGTGAAGACCCGCACCGTGCTCGAGGTCGCCGCCACGCTCGCTCTCCTGCAGGTCGCCGGCCCGGTCCACGCCGAGCCGATGATCCTGACCGGCGAAGCCACCGGCGACGAGTTCGCGGTGGCCCTCGCGCTCGGCGACGCCGACGGGGACGGCTACGCGGACCTCCTCGTCGGCGCGCCCGCGGCGCTCGGCGGCGCCGGTCGCCTATCATTATATAGGGGCGGCCCCGGAGGGCTCTCCCCCACCCCCTCCTTCGTGCTCGACGGCGATCAGCCCGGCGCCCACCTCGGCGCGACCGTCGCCTACCTCGGCGACTTCGATGGAGACGGCCTCGCCGACTTCGCCGCCGCCGCCCCCGACCACACCACCGCCGGCGCCGCGGGGTCTGCGCACGGCCGGGTCATCGCGCTACGCAGCACCGGTGCCGAACCCCAGCTCGAGGTGTTGCCGGTCGCCGACGGCGCCCGCGCCGACACGCGCCTGGGCCTGACACTATGCGGTCCGGGCGACCTCGACGGCGACGGTCGCGCCGATCTCGTCATCGGCGCACCGGACGCCGACGATCACGCCGGGCTCGTCGCGGTGCACCTGAGCATCGGGCCAGCGTTCGAGGGCGAGCCGCGCTGGCTCCTGACCGGCTTGCCCGGCCAACGGATCGGTCACGCCCTCGCGACCGTCTGGGACGTCGACGGCGATACCCTCGCCGATCTGCTGGTGCGCGACGGGCTCGGCGACGCCACCCTCTACCCTGGCGCCTCGACCGGAGGAGACGCCAGCGCCGCGCCCATCGACGCCTACGCCATCGACCTCCCTGCCGACGTCGGCGCGGTCGGCGACCTCGACGGCGACGGCCGCGCCGATCTCTTCGACGGCGCGATCGATCTCGGTGCGCCGCCCTTCCCGATCGGCGATCGCGACGCCGACGGCGTGCCCGACTTCGCGGCGCGCACCTCCGCCGGCGTCGTCCTCTTCGACGGGGCGACGCTCACCGAGACCGCGCTGCTCGTCTGTCAGGCCTGTGACCCCGCCCTGGTCCGCTGGGGCGAGAGCATCGCCGCCGGCGACATCGACGGCGACGGCCGCACCGATCTCGTGATCGGCGCGCCCGCCTTCCCGGTGAGCGGCGAGGCTCGCGGCGTCGCCTTCGTCTATCTCGCCCAACCTGCACCACGCCTGCAGATCCGCCAGTCATGGTCTCACCCCGGCGCCTCCCCGCGGCTCGCACACGCCATCGGCGACAGCGACGACGACGGCTTCGACGACCTCCTCGTCGCGACGCGGGACGGCCTCGTCGTCGCGCTCGGCTCGCCCATCGGTGAGCTCGTGACCCGCGCGATCGCGAGCGCGCTCGATCCCTCGCGTCCCTTCTTCGTCGAGGCGGCCGACTTCGACGCCGACGGCGGCGTCGACATCGCGCTCGCCGGACAAGGCCAGCTCGAGGTGCACTGGAGCGACGGCTCCGCCCCATGGCGTGTCACCGCCTCCGCGCGGAGCCTCGGCACCTGGCTCACGAGCGGCGATTTCGACGGCGACGGCGTGCCCGATCTGCTCGTCGGCGCCGCGCTCGATCTCGGTCGACCCGCGGCCTTCCTCTATCGCGGTCGCACCACACGCTTTTCTTCCGATCCCGATCACGTCGAGCGCGGCCACCCGCTCAGCACCGGCGCCCCGGGCTACGCGGCGATCGGCGACGTCGACGGCGCTGGTGGCATCGATCTGCTCGTCCTCGGCGACACGCTCGCGCTCGCCTTTTCCGCGCCACCATCCACCGCGTCCCCGCTCGCCCTGCCCTCCGGCCCGCTCCCGGAGGTGCGCCCCGGCGGCGACGTCGACGGCGACGGCTTCGACGATCTCGTGCTCGGCACCGACCCGCCGATGCTGCTACGCGGCGCCCACGGCGACGATCTCACGACGCTCGCGCCGCTTGGTCACGGCTTGCCGATCGGCGATCTCGATCGCGACGGTCGTGCCGATCTCGTGCGCCTCGACCCGCCCGAGGTCGCCTTCGGGGCCGGGCTCGCTCACCGCCTCGCGCTGCCGGACACCGGCCACGCGCTCGTCGACGTGCTCCCGGCCGGCGACGTCGACGGCGACGGCGCCGCCGATCTGCTGCTCGTCGATGCCGTCGCCACCCACCTCGTCACGGCGCCGAGCGCTCGCCGTCTCGCCATCGCCGCCCGAGCCCGCGACCTCGCCGGCGACCACACCCTGCAGCCCCAGGTCGCGACGCGCGTACCGGATCGATTTCGTGTCGAGGCGCGCCGGCTCTCGCTCACCGGGCTCCCCGGCGCGACCCTCGAGCTCGCCTTCGCCCCATCGGGCGCCCCCCTGCCCGACCTCGCCGATCCCGACGCGATCCCGCTCTCCTCGCCCGCCGACCCGAGCCTCGTCACCTCCCTCACGTCGAGCAAGCTGCCCGACGGCGCGCTCCTCCGATGGCGAGCCCGCCTGCGCTACGATCTCGCGACGGCCCCCCTACAGCCCACGACCCCGTGGGTCACCGGCGCGGTCGGCCCCCACGCCGGCTTCATCCGCATGCGCGCGGCCGTCGCGCCGATCGCCAACGACGACCGCTACTCACTGCAAGAGCACGGAGCGCTGACCGTGACCGCACCGGGCCTCCTCGGCAACGACCTCGCCGACCCGCTCGCGGGCGAGGCGAGCAACCGCCCCCTGACCGTCGACACGACCCCGCTCGTCGCACCGACCCGCGGCACCCTCACCCTGCTGCCCGACGGCGCCTTCTTCTACATCCCCACCGCCGGCGCCTGGGGCACCGACCGCTTCGTGTATCGCGTGCGCGACCACGAGGACCGCACCGACACCGCCGAGGTCACCCTCGACATCCTCCCGATCGAAGCCTGCTTCCAGACCGACCCCGACACCTGCCGCGCCGGCCACCTCCGAACCACGCTGCGCCGCGCCGACGGCTCTCTCCTCGCCGTCACCTGCACGCTCGGTCCGGCGGGCCTCACCTGCACCGACACGCCCGTCGACGCCCCGGTCTGCCCCGCTCCGCGCTGACGGTCGGGATCTGACCTCGCGTGCACAGGATCTGGATCGCCCCAAGGTGGATGGTACGCTGCGAATGGGTCATACACCATGGGAGCAGGAGATGCGGACCAACATCGAGCTCGACGAAGCTCTCGTGGAAGAGGCGATGAGGTTGACCGGTCTCGGCTCCAAACGCGCCGTCGTCGATGCGGCGCTACGTGAGCTCGTGAAGGCGCGGCGGCGTGATCGGCTCGGGGAAGCGTTCGGCGCGCTCAAGTGGGAAGGCGATCTGGAAGCGATGCGGCGCGATCGATGATCGTCGTCGACACCTCGGCATGGTCGTCTTCTTCAACGGCCGATCGACCAAAGCGACACGGCTCCTACGTGATGATTGCCGCGCGCGGAGATCGTCGTCGGAGACCTCATCCTCTGTGAGGTCCTGCAAGGCTTCCGCGACCCGAAGAGTCTTCGCAGCGCCGAAGATCTCCTGACCAGCTTCGTGTATTTCGACATGGTCGGACGCGATATCGCGCTGCACGCGGCCAACGGTTATCGGTTGCTGAAGCGCAAGGGCGTCACGGTCCGCAAGACGATCGACATGCTCATCGCCTCCGCGTGCATCCGTCACGGCTTCTCTCTGCTCCATCAGGACCGCGATTTCGACGCGATCGAGGAGCACCTGGGATTGTCGGTGCTGCACCCGAGCTGACGGCGCCACCGCAGGCCAAGCGCTGAAAACCAGCGACGCCGCGCGGGCACCAGGGCACGCTTCGAGCTCGGCGAGCTGCTCGCCCCCCTCCGGTAGGGGTCGGCTGCGCACTCACGCACACCTATCGACCGCCGCGCGCGCGTCTGCTACTCACCGCCCATGGCTCTCCCTCCGCTCGTCGACCAACGTTGGTACCTCTTCAGGCCGCCCGCAAACGACGGCGCCGCCAGCACCGTCACCGTGGTCGACCTCGCCCACATGGTCGTGATCGGAGCCGGCGCGGCCACGCTCAAGACCGCCTTGCGCGAGGCTTGCGCTCGCCCGGCGACCGGCAAGCCACGCCGCCCGCGCGTCGTCGTCGTCGCCACCGAGCGCGACCTCGCCGAGGTGAAGGGCGCGATGCCCGGCGTCGCCGTCGAGGTCGCGGAGCCCCCCGAGGCACTGATCTCGGCCGTTCACGCACGTGACCAGCGCGTCGCGGCGTCGGGCGGCAAGCGGACCCTGGGGTGGGCCCCCGATCTGATGACCGAGCTCCTCGATCTCTCCCTCGAGCTGCTCGACCTCAGCCCGTGGTCGTTCGTCGACGACACCCAGTCGGTCGAGGTGCACGCGCCCGACCTGGGGATCGAAGCGGGCGAGCTCGTCGTCCTCGGGGCCGCGGGACGCCAGTACGGCTTCATGCTCTTCCCCGACGCCGCGACGGCCGCGCGCTTCCGCGCGGTGGCGAGGCTCATCGAGGCGGGGCACGCCGAAGCCCTGGACGACACCGACGTCGGCAGCTACCTCACGCTCAACCTCGACCTGCCCGACGACCTGCCCTACGAGCTGGTCGCCGCGGCACATCGCGCCGGCTACCGCGAGGAGCTCTACCCGTTGCCGGTGCGCGTGACCCCGACCGAGGTCAAGGTCGCCGGGCCGCTCGAGCTCCGTAAGCTCGTCCTGGTGGGACAGGCGCTGTGCGAGCTCGTCGTCGAACACGAGGACGCGCTCGAAGCGGGCACCCCCGCATCGATCGAGGAGGAAGGGGTCAGGCTCGTGTATCGCGGTCTCCAAGGCGCAGCACATTCCGCAGCGCCCACCGCGGCGCCGCCCCCGGAAGGCTCGGCCGCTCACTGGCGCGTCGACGACTTCGCTCTGCTCGAGCGCCTCACGGACCTCGCCGACGAGCTCCTGCCGGCGAGCTGGCGCGAACCGATCGATGCCGACGACGCCGACGATCCCGACGCCCCGCTCGTGGTCACCGCGCTCGAGCTGTGGCCGACGCTGCTCGGCGGACCGCTCGGCGCCACCACGCCGCTCGCCGAGCTCCGCCGCCAGCGCCCGGAGGCCTTCGACGCGCGCGCCGAAGCCATCCTGGCCGCGCAGGCCGTGGCCTGGACCGGGCTCTGGGAGGTGAACTCGCTCGTGCCCGGTCGCGGCTTCTCGGCGCGCGACCTGCTCACGCACGAAGAGCGCTTCATCAGCGACGTGGCCGCCAGCCAGTCGGTACGCGAGCGGTCGATCCTGTGCGCGCGCGTCGTCACCATCGGCGAAGACAGCTGGCTCGCGGCCGGCGCCGAGCACGCGATCGCGCCCCGCGAAGCCGACGAGCTGCGCCGCATCGTGTGCGAGCACTTCGACTGGCCCAAGACCAAGGCCGTGCCGCTGGCCAAGGTCCTCGCCCCGCGCGCACAGCGTCAGCTCGCCGGCCTGTGGCGCGATCACATCGAGGCCCTCTTCGCGCGCCCCTTGCCGGACATCGCCACACCTCAGGGCGAAGACGTGCGCGTCGTCGAGGACCGCTACGCGCTGGCGGTCACGGATCTCTCCCGCATCCCGGGCGCCGAGCCACCCGAGGCGCCTGGTGATCCCTGGTTCCTGCGCTCGGGCGAGGGCCCCTTCCTCAAGAGCGACATGCACGTCGAGCGCGGCGCCCTACGCGTCGTCTCGCTCACCAGCGAACAGGCCGATCGCGCAAGAAACCAGCTCGAGGCAACCTTCGGCCGCGCCCTCCGCCACCTCGAACGCTCGACCGAGCGCATCCAGGACCGCGCCCGCCGGAGCCCGCCCGGACCCAGCGCGCCTCCGACCGAGGAGATGCAGCGCGCCGTGGCCACCTTCAAGGCCAAGCACTACGCGAGCTGGCCAGACGTCGCCCTGCCCGCGCTCGACGGCAAGACCCCGCGCCAAGCGCTCACGACCAAGCGCGGCCGCGCCCAGGTCGAGCGCCTGCTCGCCGACCTCGAGCACCACGAGCAAGCCGATCCACCCGCCGCGCGCTACGACGTCGACATCCTGCGCACCGCCCTCGGCCTGCCACCTTCGCGCGTGCACCCGGGCGTGCCACGCCACTGAAAGGCGAGGTAGGTGCCGACAGGGCAGCTAGCGCGACACGCGTGGACCTCTACTTCTTGATCCGCTGGAGCGTGACGAATTCGGCGCGCGGTTTACCAGGTTCGACGGTCACACGGATCGTCTTGGTCTTGTAGCCCTTGGCACTGACTTCGACATCGTGCTCGCCGACCAGGAGGCTGACCCCCTTGCGCGGTTCGACGACGAAGATCTCCTTGTCGACGATGACAGTCGCGTCGGCGGGGGTCGTCTTGACCACGAGCGTGCCCATGAGGATCGGCGTCGGTGGTGGCGCCGGTGGCGGCATGGTGCTCGGGTCACGCGCGAGAGTCTTGCTGATGGTGAGCGGCTTGCTCTCATGGACATCGAGCTCGAAGGTCTGAGGCAGATGATCCCGGGCCGTGAGGGTCACCCGGTGCCTGCCCGGTAAGAGGGCAATTCGCCCCCGCGAATCCGGGGTCGAGACCTGACCACCGATGCGAATCTCGGCGTCGTTCGGCCTCACGTCGAAGGTCACCGTCACCGGTGTCGGCGGTGGCGGGAGGGCCTCGAGACGCTTGCTGATCGTTGTCGGCGTCCCGTCGACCACCTCGATGGTGAGCGCTTCGGACCGGTAGCCGTCGGCGAAAATCTCGACCAGATGATCGCCCGGGAGCAGCGCCACCTTGCCTCCGGCGCCGGGAGTGTGCAGCGCGCCGTCTATGCGAATCCTCGCGTGCTTGGGCTGCATGCGGAAGACCACAGGCACCGGCGTCGGCGCTCTCGGCTCCGGGACCAGAGGTCGGAGGACTCTGCTGATCGTCGCGGGCTCGCCCTTCCTGACGGTGATGGTGAAGGACTCACGCCCGAAGCCATGTATCCGTTCAGGGGGAGGGTTGAGGGTTGATCCGCGAGATGCGAATCGGCCTGCATGAAGACGACGGACATCGAGCGACTGGAACAACAGATCGAGCATCTCATCCGCGAGCACCTCGCGGAG
>WYBB01000091.1 GCA_011526585.1 Deltaproteobacteria bacterium | reverse complement strand
TCGCCCGAGGTGCAGATCCGCTACCGCAACCCCTGGGACTGGAAGCGCGGCATGATCGAGGCCTTCAGCGTCTACTGCGGCCTCGAGGGGTGCGGCGCCTACTCGGGCTGGCGCGAGGACCAGGTCGCGCCGCGGCCGAACAGGTGAACGACCGCGGTTCGACCGCGCGGCCGAAGTGTGCCACAAACCTTCTTCGCATCGCGTGCGAGCGCCTGCCTCGTGCGCTGATCGCGGGAGGGTGATGGCGGAGCAGAACCCGGTCGGCCTCGTGCCCAGGCGCCGCCGGCGTTGGTGGCGCTGGGCGCTCGCCGCGCTCGTCGTCCTTCTCGCCGTGGTCTGGTTCACGCGGCCGAGCTGGTACGGCGTCTCCGTCGTGGTGACCCGGGCGGAGCGCGGGCTCCTGATCGAGACGGTCGTCAGCTCGGGCCGCGTCCTGGCGCCGGCGCGCATCCCCATCGGCGCCGCGCTCCTCGGCACGGTGGCCGCGGTCGAGGTGAAGGAAGGCGAGCGCGTCACGCGTGGCCAGGTGCTCGTCCGGCTCGAGGACGACGAGGCGCGCGCGGCCGTCGAGCGCGCCGAGGCCGCACTCGCCCAGATCGCCGCCCGCAAAGCCGATCTGCAGAAGCGGCGCGGACCGACCGCGCGCGAGCTGCTGGCCCAGGCGCGTGCCGCCCTGGCCCAGGCCGAGGCGGACTTCGCGCGCGACACGTCGCTGCATGCCGACGGAGTCCTGCCCGAGGCCGACCTGGCGCGCGCGCGCACCGCGCTCGAGCTCGCGAAGAGCCGCCGGCGCGCCGCCGAGATCGACGCCCGCGCCGCGCGGGCCGATGGCCCCGAGGACCTCGCCCTCGACGCCGAGGAGGCCCAGGCCCAGGCGACCCTCGAAGGCGCGCGCGCGCGCCTCGTGCAGCACACCCTGAGCGCGCCGGTCGACGGCCTGGTGCTCGCGCGCGAGGTCGAGCCAGGCGGCGTGGTGCAACCCGGCGCGACCTTGATCGACCTGGCCGAGGCCGGCGACGACCGCCTGGTGATCGAGCCCGACGAGCGCAACCTGCGCGTGCTCGCCGTCGGCCAGCCGGCGCTCGCCTCGGCCGACGCCTTCCCCGATCGCACCTTCGACGCGCGCGTCGCCTGGATCGCCTCCGCCGTCGATCCGCGCCGCGGCACCGTCGAGGTGCACCTCGCGCTGCGCTCGCCGCAGGACTTCCTCAAGTCGGACATGACCGTCTCGGTCGAGGTCGAGGTCGCGAGAAAGGACGACGCCCTCACGCTGCCGCGCGCGCTCGTGCGCGACCTCACCAGCGTCGAGCCCTGGGTGATGCTCGCGATCGATGGCCGCGCCGTGCGTCGGCCGGTCGCCGTCGGGCTGCGCGGCGCCGACGCCGTCGAGATCCTCGCGGGCCTCGACGAGCGCGACCGGGTCATCGTGCCCGATCCCGATCTGCCCGCCGAGGGCGCGCGCGTGCGCCTGGCCGAAGACGGAGCCCCCTGAGCATGGCCACGCCGCTCGAGTGGTTCATGGCGGTGCGCTTCCTGCGCGACGGGCGCATGCAGTCGCTCTTGATCGTCGTCGGCGTCGGCGTCGGCGTCGCGGTGACGGTCTTCCTCTCGGCGCTGATCAACGGTCTGCAGCGTGACCTCATCGCGCAGACCCTCGGCTCGCAGCCCCACGTCACCGTGCGCGCACCCGACGACGAGGCGCGCCCGCTGCGCCCACCCCACGACGCCGCCAGCGGCGTGACCACCATCGCGCGCCTCGACCAGCCGCCCCAGCGCGTGCGCTCGATCCTCGGCTGGCAACAGCAGCTCGACACCGTCGCCCGCACCCCCGGGGTCGTCGCCTCGGCGCCGGTCGCCTCCGGGCCGGCCTTCGCCCGCCGCGGCGACGCCTCGCGCGCGGTCCTCGTGCGCGGCAGCGATCTGTCGCGCTTGTCGGCGATCGTGCCGGTCGATCGCAAGCTCGTCGCCGGCGCGCTCCCGACCGACACGCGCCACGCGCTCGTCGGCGTCGAGCTCGCGCGTGAGCTCGGCCTCGGCCTCGGCGACAAGCTGCGGCTGACGACCGCCGACGAGGTCGGCGAGACCTACGCCGTGCACGGGATCTTCGATCTCGGCAACAAGGACGTCAATGCGCGCTGGGTGCTCCTGCCCTTGCGCGGGGCGCAGACCCTGCTCGGGCTCGAGGGGGGCGTGAGCGAGATCGATCTCGCCGTCGCCGACGTCTTCGGGGCGCGCGCCATCGCCGGGCAGATCGCGCGCGCGACCGGCCTCGCCAGCGAGAGTTGGATGGAGGTCAACGCCCAGCTCTTGAGCGGGCTCGAGGCGCAGTCGAGCTCGAGCCTGATGATCCAGGTCTTCGTGATCCTCGCGGTGGCGATGGGGATCGCCAGCGTGCTCGTCGTCTCGGTGATCCAGCGCTCGCGCGAGATCGGGATCCTGCGCGCCATGGGCACGCCGCGCGCGCGCGTCTTGCGCATCTTCCTCATCCAGGGTGGCCTCGTCGGCCTCTCCGGCGCGGTCCTCGGCTCGCTCGCCGGGGCCGGCCTGGCGCTGGTCTTCGAGCGCTACGCCGCGCGCTTCGAGGTGCAGCTCGACCCGCCGCTCTTCATCGGTACGGCCGCGCTCGCGATCGGCACCGGGCTCCTGTCCGCGGTCCTGCCCGCGCGCCGCGCCGCGCGCCTCGACCCCGCCAGCGCGATCAGGAATGAGTGAGCCGCCGCCGCTCCTGCGCCTCGAGCGCGTGGTCAAGGACTACGGCACCCAGGTCGTCACGCGCGTCCTGCACGGCGTCGACCTGGAGCTCCGGCGCGGCGAGCTCGTCGCGCTGGTCGGGCGCTCCGGCTCGGGCAAGAGCACGCTCCTCAACATCATCGGCCTCCTCGATCGGCCGACGGCGGGCGCCATCCTGATCGATGGCACGCGCCTCGAGACGCTCGGCGACCACGAGCGCACCTGGCTGCGCGCGCGCTTCATCGGCTTCATCTTCCAGTTCCACCACCTGGTGATGGCGCTCTCGGCCGTCGAGAACGTCATGATGCCGCTGTCCGCCCGGAGCGGGCGCGTGCGGCCCGAGATGCGCGCGCGCGCGCTCGCCGCGCTCGCCGACGTGGGGCTCGCGGATCGCGCCGACGAGAGCCCGCGCCGCCTCTCCGGCGGTCAACAGCAGCGCGTCGCCATCGCGCGCGCGCTGGTCGGCGACCCGCCGCTGGTCCTCGCCGACGAGCCGACCGGCAACCTCGACTCGACCACCGCCGACGAGGTCTTCGCGCTCATGCGCCGCGTCAACCGCGAGCGCGGCGTCGCCTTCCTGCTGGTGACGCACGACCGCGAGCTCGCCCGGCGCTGCGACCGGATCGTCGAGCTCATCGACGGGCGCATCGCGCGCCCTCCGTTCCAATCGGAGACGGATTGAACGTTTCGCAGGCCGTGCGTATCTCGTGCCTGCCCCCGCTTCCCATGTGCGTTCCCGCACGCTATAGCTCGGGCACGAGGTCATGGGTGGCATCCGATGTCCAGGGCGATACGATTCTCGTCGTCGATGATATTCCCGCCAATCGCGCGCTCGTCGAGGCGGCGCTCGAGGACGCGGGCTATCCGGTGTGTGCCGCGTCGAGCGGGCCCGAGGCGCTCGAGCACTTCGAGCGTGAGCGGCCGGCCTGCGTGCTGCTCGACATCCGCATGCCTGGCATGGACGGCTTCGAGGTCGCGCGGCGCATGCAGGCGCTGCCGGGCGGTGCCGAGGTGCCGATCGTCTTCGTGACGGCGCTGCGCGACGTCGACGCCTTCGATCAGGCGATGCAGGCGGGCGGCTTCGACTTCCTCACCAAGCCGGTGCGCCCGACCGAGCTGCTCACCCGCGTGCGCGCCGCGCTGGCGCTCAAGAAGGCGAGTGCCGAGCGCGCCGAGCTCTCCGAGCTCCTGCGCCAGCAACGTGACCAGCTCATGCGCGCAGTGCTGGTCAACGAGCGCATGGCCGCCTTCCTGGTGCACGACATGAAGAACCCCGTCGCCGGCATGCAGCTCGCGGCCGAGCTGATCCAGCGCGATCACGAGGCGCCCGCGCGCGTACAGGAGATCGCCGCGCTGATCCGCGCGCAGGCGAGCGAGCTCAACCGCATGATCCTCGGGCTCCTCGATCTCAGCAAGGCCGACGAGGGGCGTCTGCTCCTGTCGAAGAGCCCGGTCGAGCTCGGCCCGATCGTGCGCGACGTCACCGAGGCGATCGCGCTGCGCGCCGAGACACGTCAGGTCGAGCTCGTCACCTCGGTCGAGGTCGAGCGCGTGGTGGTCGACGTGAACCTCTTCCGGCGGGTGCTCGAGAACCTGCTCGACAATGCGCTGCGACACGCGCCGGCGCGCTCGAAGATCCGCATCGAGGCGCGCACCGATGACGCCAGGACCCTCGAGCTCTCGGTCGCCGATGGCGGCAAGGGCGTACCCGAGGAGCAGCGCGCGCGCATCTTCGAGCGCTTCGTGCAGGCCGATCCTGCCGAGGGTGAAAAGGTCGGCTCGCGAAGCGGGCGCGGGCTCGGCCTCGCGTTCTGCAAGCTGGTGGTCGAGGCGCACGGCGGTGAGATCGGGGTGGGTGACGCCGCGCCGGGCGCGGTCTTCTGGACGAGGTGGCCGGATGCGCTTTGAGCCGTTTGCCGACGGCCCGACCAAACAGCTGATCGACGGGGTGCCCGACGCGATCGTGCTCGTCGATGGGTCGGGTGCCATCGTGCTCGCGAACAAGCAGGTCGAGGCGCTGCTCGGCTACACCGAGGAGGAGCTGCTCGGCCAGCCGATCGAGATCCTCGTGCCCGAGCGCCTGCGCCACCGCCACGTCGACTATCGCGGCGCCTTCTCGCGCTCGCCGTCGGTGCGCGCGATGGGCTCGGGGCTGATGCTCACCGCACAGCGGCGCGACGGCAGCGAAGTGGCCGTCGAGATCAGCCTGGGCCCCATCGCCACGCCCAACGGCGTCGTCACCGCCGCCGCGATCCGCGACGTGACCGAGCGGCGGCGCCAGGCGGACGAGATCCGCCGCACGATGTGGTACCTCAAGAGCGCGGTCGAGAGCATCGGCGACGCGTTCCTGCTCGTCGACGAACACGACCGGGTCGTGCTCGTCAACAGCACCGCGCGCGAGCTCTTCGACGGTCCGCTCGAGGACGGTGTCGGCGAGCGCACCTTCGCCGAGGTGCTCGACGGCAGCCTCGCCGCGGGCGTCTTCGATTCGCCGTTCGAGTCACGCGCGTCGGTGCGGGCGCGCTGGCTCGCCTATCACACCGCGCCCGATGGTCTGCTCGAGCTGCGCGACGGCGGTGGGCGCACGCTGCGCATCAAGGAGCGGCGGACCGCCGAGGGCGGGCTGGTGATGCTGATCGCCGACGTCACCGAGGACGTCATGCGCGAGGAGGAGCTGCACCGGGCGCGCGAGGCGGCCGACGCCGCCAACGCCGCCAAGAGCGAGTTCCTCGCGTCGATGAGCCACGAGCTCAGGACCCCGCTCAACGCGGTGATCGGGTTCACGCAGCTCCTGCAGCGCGATCGCAAGGAGCCGCTGTCCGAGCGCCAGCAGGAGCGCCTCGCGCACGTCAGGCGCGGCGGCGAGCACCTGCTCAAGCTGATCGACGAGGTGCTGGATCTGTCGCGCATCGAGGCGGGGCGCGTGACGATCTCGCCCGAGCCCGTCGAGCTCTCCGACGTGCTGGCCGAGGTCCGGAGCTCGCTCGAGCCGGTGGCCGAGCGCGCGGGGATCACGCTCGTCGTCGAGCCCGCCGAGCTCAAGCCGGTGCGCGCCGACCGCACCCGGCTCGCGCAGATCCTGATGAACTTCGGCTCCAACGCGATCAAGTACGGGCGCGAGGGCGGCACGGCCGTCTTTCGCGTGCAGCAGCACGGCGCCATGGTGCGCCTCACGGTGATCGACGACGGCATCGGGATCCCGGAGACGCATCGCGCCCGGATCTTCGAGCCGTTCCAGCGCGCCGGCCAGGAGGCCGGCCCGATCGAGGGCACCGGGATCGGGCTCACGATCTGCAAGCGCCTGGCCGAGCTGATGAACGGCGCCGTCGGCTTCGACTCCGTCGAGGGCAAGGGCTCGCAGTTCTGGGTCGACGTGCCGCTCTTCCCGTCCGCGACCCCGATGCCGAGCGCCGCCGCGCGTGCGGCGATCGCCGAGTCCGCGCTGGCCGGCGCCACGACGCGGCAGCTCGTGATCTACATCGAGGACAACCCGTCGAACATCGCGTTCATGCGCGAGCTCTTCGACGAGCTGCCCCACCTCGAGCTGGTGACGGCGCCGACGGCCGAGCTGGGCATCGAGCTCGTGCGCGCGCGCAAGCCCGCGCTGGTCCTGATGGACATCAACCTGCCGGGCATGAGCGGGATCGAGGCGACGCGCCGGCTGGCGAGCTGGCCGGAGACGAGCCGGATCCCGGTGGTGGCGCTGACGGCGGCGGCGATGACGCGCGACACGGCGCGGGCGGCCAGCGCCGGCTTCCACCGCTACCTGACCAAGCCGGTCATGGTCGACGAGCTGGTCAAGGTGCTGGAGGAGCTGCTCGCTCCGGGTTGAGCTGGGGCGAGGCGACCACGGCGTCGATCTCCTCGCGCGTCAGGTTCTCGCGCTCGATGAGCGCCTGGGTCAGCGCCGCCAACGTCTCGCGTCGCGGCTCGAGCACGGCGCGGGCGCGGGCGAGCGCGGCGTCGACCAGGGCGCGCACCGCCTCGTCGATCTCGCGGCCGGTCATCTCGGAGTAGTCGCGCACGGTGGTGAAATCGTCGAGGAAGCGCGAGCCGGCCTGGTGCCCGAGCGCGACCAGGCCTAGCTCGGCGCTCATGCCGTAGCGCGTCACCATCAGGCGCGCGATCTCGGTGGCCTTGGCGAGGTCGTCCTCGGCGCCGGTCGAGACGTCGGCGAAGGTCAGCGCCTCGGCGGCGCGTCCGGCGAGGAGCACCGTCAGGCGATCGGCGAGCTCGCTCTCGGTGAGCAGGTAACGGTCGTGCGTCGGCAACTGCAAGGTGACGCCGAGGGCGCCGATCTGGCGCGGGATGATCGAGACGCGGTGCAGCGGATCGGCGTGGCGCACCGAGAGCGCGACCAGCGCGTGGCCGGACTCGTGGCAGGCGACGCGGCGCTTTTCGCCCTCGGTCATGACGCGGCCGCGTTTGGCCAGGCCGAGCTGCACGCGGTCCATCGCCTCCTCGAAGTCGGCGACGCCGACGGCGGCGGCGTTGCGGCGCACGGCGGCGAGGGCGGCCTCGTTGACGAGGTTGGCCAGCTCGGCGCCGACCAGGCCCGGCACGCGGCGCGCGACCCGGGCCAGGTCGACCTCGGGCGCGAGCTTCACGCGGCGCGCGTGCACGCCGAGGATGGCGACGCGGCCGGCCTGGTCGGGGCGGTCGACCAGCACCTGGCGGTCGAAGCGGCCGGCGCGCAGGAGCGCCGGGTCGAGCACGTCGGGGCGGTTGGTGGCGGCCATGAGCACGACGCCGGTGTTCGGCTCGAAGCCGTCCATCTCGGCGAGGAGCTGGTCGAGGGTCTGCTCGCGCTCGTCGTTGCCGGCGAGCGCGCTCGGGCCGCGGCGCTTGCCGACCGCGTCGAGCTCGTCGATGAAGACGATGCAGGGCGCGCGCGCCATGGCCTGCTGGAAGAGGCTGCGCATACGCGCGGCGCCGACGCCGACGAAGAGCTCGACGAAGCCCGAGCCGGAGATCGAGAAGAAGGGCACGTGAGCCTCGCCGGCGACCGCGCGCGCGAGGAGCGTCTTGCCGGTGCCGGGCGGGCCGACCAGCAGCACGCCCTTGGGGATGCGTGCGCCGAGCGCCTGGTAGCGCGCGGGGTTCTTCAGGAAGTCGACGACCTCGATCAGCTCGGCCTTGGCCTCGTCGACGCCGGCGACGTCGGCGAAGGTCACCGGGCTCTGGCGGCTCTGGTCGATGACGCGCGGCTCGGCCTTGCCGACGGCGAGGCCCTCGGGGCCGCGCCGCATGCGGCGGAAGATCCACACGAGGAAGAGGAGCGAGATCGCCATCGGCAAGGCGATCATGACGAGCCCGGGCCAGAGCCCGTCACTCGACGGGCGGCCGACGAAGGTCACGCGGTGGGTGTCGAGCGCCTCGACGAGCAGGCGCTCGTCGAGCGCGGGCAACCTCTTCACGCGCAGGATCTCGCCTTGCTTCGTGTCGGCGAGGATCTCGTCGTTGCGGAGCTCGGCGCGCGTCACCTCACCCTGACGCACGCGCTCGAGCAAGGTCGAGTAGGCGACCTCCTGCGAGGCGCCGCGCGGATCGTCGCGCACGACGAACCAGACGATCGCCAGCCCGGCGAAGAGCACGAGCATCACCCAGAACGACCAGCTACGACGCGGCTCCACGGTCTGCACCTCCGCGGCGACGCGTTGCACGGATGGGGCCACGGGTCGGGTGCCTCGGGGCGGCCTCGGGCCGTCGGTACGGCGGCTGGGGCGGCTGTGCGGATTCGCACAGCGGGCGTGCGTCCGGCCACGCCACGGCGCCGCATGGCACGCGAACGCGCTCGCCCCGGCGCTGGCACGTTCGATGCTGATCCGGGTCCGCGTGCGCTCAGCGCGAGGATCGACACGCGCCTCGCGCGCCGTGAGCGCGGCCAAGGAGGCAACCATGTCAGGACTCACCCGTTTCCAACCCTTCCGCGACCTCGAGGCCTTCGCCCGGCGCTTCGAGGATCTCTTCCACTGGCCGAGCGATACCTCATCCTTCTCCGGCTGGAAGCCGACCGTCGACATCCGCGAGCTGCCCGAGCAGTTCGAGGTCGTCGCCGAGCTGCCCGGCCTCAAGAAGGAGGACATCGAGGTCACCCTCGAAAACGGCATCCTCACCCTGTCGGGCGAGCGCAAGAGCGAGACCGAGAAGAAGGACGCCAAGGTGCACCGCATCGAGCGCAGCTACGGCCGCTTCGAGCGCATCTTCACGCTGCCCGACACCGCCGACGACAAGCAGGTCGCCGCGAGCTTCAAGGATGGTGTACTCACCTTGAAGATCGGCAAGCGGCCGGTCCCCGAGAAGAAGTCGACGCGCATCGAGATCGCTTCGTGACACGACCGCTTCGTAACGCATCGACGACCCACAGCGAGAACCGATGACACTGTCCCCGCAGATCGCGCAGCTCCTCTCCAAGTACGACGTGCCCGGGCCGCGCTACACCAGCTACCCGACGGTGCCCTACTGGGAACGAACGCCGACCGAGGCCCAGTGGATCGAGCACGTGTCACGCGCGCTCGACGAGGCCACGGCCGCGGCGCGGGGCGCGGGGATCTACATCCACATCCCGTTCTGCGAGAGCCTGTGCACCTACTGCGGGTGCAACACCCGCATCACCAGGAAGCACGAGGTCGGTCTGCCCTACGTCGACACCGTGCTCGCGGAGTGGGAGATCCTGACGCGCGCGCTCGGGCGTGATCGCCCGGGCGCGGTGCCGCTGTCCGAGCTCCACCTCGGCGGCGGCACGCCGACCTTCCTGTCGTCGGCCGAGCTCGGGCACCTGCTGGAGGGCGTGCTCGCGCGCTGTGACCTGACCTCCGACGCCGAGCTCTCGGTCGAGGCCGATCCGCGCGTGACCCGTCAGGAGCAGCTCGCGACCCTGCGCGCGCTCGGCTTCACCCGTCTCAGCCTGGGCGTGCAGGACTTCGATCCGCGCGTGCAGTTCATCATCCACCGGATGCAGAGCGTCGCCCAGGTCGAGCGCGTCACCGCGGACGCGCGCGCACTCGGCTACACCAGCGTCGGCTACGACCTCGTCTATGGCCTGCCGCTGCAGACCCTCGACGGGCTCGAGCGCACGCTGGAGGCGGTGATCCGCCTCGGCCCCGACCGCATCGCCTTCTATGGCTACGCGCACGTGCCCTGGGTCAAGAAGGGCCAGCGCCGCTTCACCGAGGCCGACCTGCCCGAGACCCCGCTGCGCCAGGCGCTCTATCAGCTCGGGCGCATGCGCCTCGAGGCCGCCGGCTATCGCGACGTCGGCATGGATCACTTCGCGCGGCCGAGCGATCCGCTCGCGCAGGCCTACGCCGCCGGCACCATGCACCGCAACTTCATGGGCTACACCACGCGCCGCGTCGAGCCGCTGATCGGCCTCGGCGTCTCGGCCATCGGTGATGCCTGGACGGCGTTCGCGCAGAACGAGAAGGTGCTCGAGGACTACCGCGCGCGGGTGCTCGCCGGCGAGCTGCCGATCGCGCGCGGGCACGTGCTCGACGACGAGGACGTCGCGCTGCGCCGCTGCATCCTCGATCTGATGACGCGCTGGTCGACGACCTGGCCCGAGGGGCGGGTGCCCTTCCTCGACGCCATCGGCGAGCGCCTGGCCGAGCTCCGCAAGGACGGGCTCGTCACGCTCGGCCCCGGCCACTGCGAGGTCACCGAGCGCGGGCGCACTTTCGTGCGCAACGTGTGCATGGCCTTCGACGCCCGGCTCGCGCGGCGGGCCCCGGAGACGCAGATCTTCAGCCGCACGCTGTGAGCGGTGGCGGGTCCGGGCGGCCACGAGGGCCGCCCCTACGAGCGACGTGGGACCGTGGGCGGCGACGAGGGCCGCCCGTACGAACGACGACGTGGGAGCGTGGGCGGCGACGAGGGCCGCCCCGCTGCACCGCCCCATCGGCTCAGAGCTTGCCTTGGGCCGCCTGCAGGATGTCGACGTAGCTGACGATGCCGCTGAGCACGCCGTCGGCGCTCAAGACCGGCACCGCGCCGACACGATGCTCGAGCATGATCTCGATCACCTCGTCGATGTCGGTCGTCGACTCGACGCTGACCGGATCGAGCGACATGAAGTCCTCGACCTTGCGCGCGTAGACCCGCTCGTCGAGCATGCGCCCGCGCGTCGGGTGCCACAGCGCGCCGATGTCCCGCTCCGACAGGATCCCGACGAGACGCCCCTCGCGGTCGACCACCGTGATGTGGCGGATGTCGCTCGCGTGCATCACCTCGATCGCGTCCGCGATGATCGTCGTCGGCTTCACACACACCGGGCTCGTCGTCATGATCTCTTTGGCCTGCATGGCACCCCTCCTTGACCTCTGTCCGACGCAAGGCGCGTGCCACCGCACACGCCTCGGATCCCCGCGCGGCGCGACGGTGCGCGCGCATCGCTGCACACCCGATCGTGCGATCTCGCACGCTCGCCGCCCGAGCACCATGCCGGCTCACGTCACCGCTTCGGGCAGGGCTGGAATGCACCGTGCAACGCGTCGGGCATGATGAAGACACCTCACCCGCCAATGGAGAACACCATGCTCGACGGGATCCGCGCGCGCGCCGAGCGCAAGGAGGCCGGATGAGCACCACGTCACAGCCGCCGCCGGCGGGCGCCATCCACCCCGAGGCGATCGAGCGCTATCTGCGCGAGCGCGTCTCGCGCCACGTGCGCCTGCTCGCGCTCAACCCCTTCGGCACCGACGACGCGCTCGGCCTCAAGGCTCACGGCTATGGTCGGCCACTGCTCGTGCGCTGGGAGGAGCAGAGCGAGGAGGGACCGCTCATCAAGCACGCGGTCCTGCACACGATGGGCCCCGATCGCTACGGTCACGACCGGCGCGCCGATCGTATCGCCGCGCTGGCCGAGGCCGCCGTCGACTACCGCGCGATCCCGCACCACGTGCGCCCGCTCGGCGTCGGCACCTTCGACGGGCGCGGCGAGCTCGTGCCGCTACCGCCGGGCGAGCCGTGGCTCTTGACCGAGTATGTCGAGGG
Source organism: Deltaproteobacteria bacterium (assembly GCA_011526585.1). Lineage (GTDB taxonomy): Bacteria > Myxococcota_A > UBA9042 > PHBI01 > PHBI01 > WYBB01. The sequence continues at coordinate 2,535 of WYBB01000091.1, read as the reverse complement.
GCGGACCTACGCCGTCGACCTCGACGCCATCGCGGCGCGCACGATCGCCCCGACCCACGACATCGAGCGCGCGATCACCCTCGCCGACTACCTCGCCATGCTGCACGCGCAGCCGAAGAAGCCGATCGATCACACGCGGCACGTGCGTGACACCCTCGGCAGCGGCGAAGGGATCTTCGGGATCGCCGACGGCTGGCCCACCGAGCATCCGGTCACCGATCCCGAGCGCCTCATGCGCATCGAGCAGCAGGTCGTCGCCTGGCGCTGGCGCCTCAAGGCCAACGCCCACCGCGCACGCCGCATCCACGGCGACTTCCACCCGTTCAACATCCTCTTTCGCGAGGGCAACGACTTCAGCGTGCTCGACGCCAGCCGCCGCGTCGCCGGCGATCCGGCCGACGACGTCACCTGCCTCGCCGTCAACTACCTCTTCTTCGCGCTGCGCGCGCGCGGCGCCTTCAAGGGGGCGCTGCGCGATCTCTGGCATGCCTTCTGGGAGCGCTATCTCGAGGCCAGCGGCGACATGAAGCTGCTCGAGCTCGTCGCGCCCTGGTTCACCTGGCGCGTGCTGGTCGTGGCGAGCCCCGCCTGGTACCCGGACGTGCCCGACGCCGCGCGCCTGCGCCTGCTCGACTTCGTCGAGGGTCTGCTCGCGGGCGCGCCCTTCGACCCCTTCACCATCGGAGATCTGTCGTGAGCGATGTTGCGATCGCGCCGCCCCCCGGTCGCGCCGTGTGGATCACCGGCCTGCCCGCGTGCGGCAAGACCACCCTCGCCAACGCGCTGGTCCATGCGCTCAGGCGCCGCGGCGAGGTGGCGATCGCGCTCGATGGCGACGACCTCCGGCCCTTCGTCTTCGCCGCGGGCGCCGGCTACGATCCCGAGGCGCGCGATCGCTTCTATGGGCTCTTGACCCACCTCGCCCGCCTCGGTGCCGAAGGCGGCGCGACCGTGGTCGTCAGCGCCACCGCGCACCGCCGCGTCTGGCGCGACGCGGCTCGGGCGGCGATCCCGCGTTTTTGCGAGGTCTTCATCGACGCCGATGCGGCGATCTGCGCCGCGCGCGATCCCAAGGGCCTGTGGCGCGCGGCGGCCGAGGGTCGTATCACCGCGCTGCCCGGCGCCGGGGTCGAATACGAGCGCCCTTCGCACCCCGAGGTGATCGTCGGCGCCGAGCTCTCGCGTGCGGCGGCGCTCGATCGGGTGATGCGCAGCCTGGAGCGACGATGACGCTGGCACGCGCGATGCTTCGTATCAGCCGCGTGGACGACGCAAGACCCCAGACCTGGATCGTGGCCTATGACTTCTCCGCGGCGGCGCACCACGCGATCGAGATCGCCGCGCAGATGTTGGCCGACAAGGGCGGTGGCCGACTGCTGGTCGTGCACGCCCACCCGCGCGACACCGAGCACGCCCTGAAGATCGTCGACCCCGAGCGCGACGTGCCCTCGCTGGAGCTCGACTTCGCGTACGTGCGCGAGGCGAGGCAGCAGCTCGCCGAGGACCTGGCCGGGATCGCCGCGCCTTCGGGCGTGAGCATCGAGGGCCGCCTGCTGGCCGGGCGGCCGGCCTCGGTGGTCAGCCGCGTGGCGCGCGAGGAGGGCGCGTCGCTGATCCTGGTCGGCCACCTGCGCGAGCACGAAGGGGTCCTGCCCGGCGGCGTGGCGCATGGCCTCCTCACGCGGGCGGAGTGTCCGGTGCTGGTCGTCAAGGGCGAGGCGTGAGCGAATGCACGGGGTGTGTGGAACCTGCACCCAGGAGACGGTGATGAACGGATGGCGCGGATGGATGTCGGTGGTCCCGGCGCTGGGGCTCGTCGCGCTCGTGGCGTGCGCGAGCGCCCCGGAGCGGCGGCTGTGGGCGGAGACGGCGGAGCCGGCCCTGGTGAGCCAGACCGGCGCCTTCGAGATCCACGTGCGCGACGGCAAGGTCGTGCAGGTGGTGCCGGCGACGGAGCCGGGGCGCCCGGCGACGGTGCGTGAGATCGACGACATCGTCGAGCTGCGCGACCTCTACGTGCGCGCCGGCGGCGAGCCGCTCAACGAGGATCCGGGCACGCGCACGGTCGAGCTCAACGGCTGGCTCGGCCTCGAGTGTGTGCGCAAGGGCCACGCCTGCGGGCGCGCGCCCGAGGAGGTGCCGCGCGCGCTGATCGTGCTGCGCTTCAGGTGAAAGAGGAGTGCGAGCTGACAGGAGTCCTGCGAGCTGAGGAACGCAGGAGGTGAGGAAGGCAGGAAGGTCGAAGCCCGGCTCGTGGCCTCCTGCTCTCCTCTGTTCCTGCCTTCCTCAGGTGTCCGTCCTCGTAGAGAGGGGTGCGAGCTGACAGGAGTCCTGCGAGCTGAGGAACGCAGGAGGTGAGGAAGGCAGGAAGGTCGAAGCCCGGCTCGTGTCAGTTCTCAGAAGGATCCCCCCCCCGACGGGCCGGGTTTCTCAAAAGCATTCCACCCCCGGTGGGAGTTTCTCAGAACCATTCCCCCAGGCTGAGTGAGGTCGGCCGGAGATTCTCATTAGGATTCCATCGCGCGTGACAGCCCT
>WYBB01000090.1 GCA_011526585.1 Deltaproteobacteria bacterium | reverse complement strand
GGATTGAGCGCCACCACGTCGAGCCTGCGGCTGGGGCTCGTCGGACACCCGATCGCGAGGAGCCTCTCGCCCGTGCTCCATCGCGCGGCGCTCGCCCGGCTCGGGCTCGCGGGTGACTACGCGCTCTACGACGTCGTCCGGCGTGAGGCGCTCGAGCCGATCCTGGCGCAGCTCCGCGAAGGCGCGCTCGACGGCCTCAACGTGACGGTGCCGCACAAGGAGCACGCCTTTTCGTCCTGCGATCGTCTGAGCGCGTTGGCCCGACGCCTGGGCGCGGTCAACACCCTGACGCGCGGCGCCGAGGGAGACCTCGTCGGCCACAACACCGATCTGCCGGGTCTCGTCGCGGCGATCCGCGAGGCCTTCGGCGAAGAGGCGACGCTGCGCCGGGGTGAGGCGGCGCTCGTCCTCGGCGCGGGCGGGGCGGCGGCCTCGGCGGTGCTCGCCGCGCACGTGCTCGGCGCGGCCGAGGTGCGCGTGCACAACCGCACCCCCGAGCGCGCCGTAGCGCTGTGCGCGCGGCTCGGGATCGGCCTCGCCGTCGCTGACTCGCGCGCGGCGGCGCGAGGCGTGTCGCTGGTCATCCAGGCCTCGAGCCACGGCATGGGGCTCGAAGGCGAGGCGCTCGCGACGGCGCGCGACGAGGCGCGGGCGATCCTCGCCGAGACCGCCGCCGACGCGCGCGTGATCGATCTCGTCTACCGGCCGTCACCGACCGCCTACACCCTCGCCGCCGCGGCGCTCGGACGCGCGGCGAGCGATGGGCTCGGCATGCTCGTGCACCAGGCAGCGCTGGCGCTCGAGCTGTGGATCGGCGCGCGCGCCGAGGTCGACGCCGACGCGGTCGCGAGGCCGGCGATCGTCGAAGCGATGTGGGAAGCCGTCCGCTGAGGGGAGTCGTCGCTGCGGGACGGCCGCAACATGACAAGGAGCGACCGACCGACGCCGCGGACGCCCGCCGCAGCCGATTCAGCGACAGTCTTTTCAGCCGGTGGCGACGAGGCGATATCCCACGCGCCTGACCGCCTCGATGCGCACGTCCTCGGCGGCGGCCTGCTTGAGCTTGTTGCGCAGGTAGCCGATGTAGACGTCGACGACGTTGCCCTCGCCGACGAACTGGGTGCCCCAGACGTTCTCGAGGATCGAGCTGCGCGAGACCGGCTGACCGAGACGGTCGGCGAGGTGCGCGAGCAGCGCGTACTCGCGTGAGGTCAGGCGCGTCTCGCCGTCGCTGCCGATGAGCGCGTGGCGGTGCGCGTCGAGGATGGCGTTGCCGAGCTTGCGCAGGCCGCCGGCGCTCATCACGCGGCGGTGGAGCGCCTCGAGGCGGGCGAGCAGCTCCTGCATGTCGTACGGCCTGACGAGGTAGTCGTCCGCGCCGGCGCGTAGCGCCTCGACGCGGCGGGCGACGTCGCTCACGGCCGACAGGACGATGACCGGCACGCTGCGGCTCGAGTCGCGCAACGCGTTTAGCGTGGCGAGATCGAACGTGCTCGTGTCGAAGAGCCCGACCTCGAAGAGCCCGTCACGCGCCCGCGCGATGACTTGATCGGGCCTACAGGAAATCACGACGTGACCCCCCTGCGTCAGCTCCCTCTTCAGGGTAGCCGAGGCCCGGGGGTCGTCTTCGACGACCAGAATGTGCATGTGGGACCTCCAGACGGTGCGTCCAGAAGATCTCAGCGTAGTCCGAGTCGAGGCCGCGCGCGAGCCTGCGATCCAAATGAAAAGTGATGGCTTTTCTTTATTGTATAGAATGGTTGCGAATGGGCGACGGCGGGCAATTTCTGTCCGTTGCACAAGCTACGCAGTCCTCCGGCGGCGTTGGGGCTTCACCTTATTCGATGTGCCCGGCGCGCCCGGCGATCCTCGCCAGGGCCGCGTCGATCGCGCGCGTCTTGATCCGGGTCTCGGCGAGCTCGCGCTCGGCGTCGGAGTCCGCGACCAGGCCGCCGCCGGCGGCATAAGTCAAGCCATCTACGGACAAGGTCGCCGAGCGGATCAGGATCGAGAAGCTGGCGTCGATCCCCCCGCGGACGACGCCGAGGCTGCCGCAGTAGAAGCCGCGCGCGAAGGGCTCGTGGCGATCGAGCGCCTTCATGGCCGCGATCTTCGGTGCGCCGGTGATGCTGCCGCCGGGGAAGAGCGCGGCGACGAGGTCGGCGAGATCGCGCTCGGGGGCGAGGGTGGCCGCGACCTCGGCGACGAGGTGGCGCACGGTCGCGAGCCCGAGCTCGGACAGGATCGCCGGCACGTGCACGCTGCCGGTCACCGCGACGCGCCCGAGGTCGTTGCGCACGAGGTCGACGATCATCACGTGCTCGGCCTGGTCCTTGAGCGAGGCCGCCAGCTCGCGCCTGAGCGCGTCGTCGCGGCCACGCTCGGCGTCGCGGGCGACGGTGCCCTTGATCGGGAAGCTCCGCGCGCGCCGGTCCTGCGCCGTGTAGCGCAGGAGGCACTCGGGCGAGCCGGAGACGAGCCAGGCGTCCTCGGCGACCGGCAGGAGCGCGCCGAAGGGCACCGGCTGGGCCTCGCGCAAGGCGAGGTAGAGCGCGTACGCGGTCGCGGCGAGGCGCGGCGGGTCGGTGGCGGCGAGCGGCGCGACGAAGGCGGACTCGAGGCGTCGGGCGAGGTTGACCTGGTAGAAGTCTCCGGCGGCGATCCCGTCCGCGATCGCCTCGAACCCGTCGCGGTAGACCGTCTCGCTCGCGGGGTCGGCGAGCGGGCCGAGCGCGAGCGGCTCGGGGAGCGCACCCTCGGGTGTGTGCGCGAGTGCGTCGAGGAGCGCGCGCACGTCGCCGACCGCGCGCCAGGGGCCGGTGTCGTCGTCGCGCTCGAGGTAGCCGTCGTAGGTCGCGACGAGCAGATCGGGCAGGCCGTCGTGCGCGTGATGGCGCGCGCGCTCGGGGCGCGGGAAGAGCTGCTCGTGCCCGGGCGCGGCGCGGCCGGCGTCATACGAGAGCAGCGCGACGACGAGCGGCAGCGGCGAATTCGAGGGCTCGGGCAGGAGCGCGCGCAGGTGCGGCACGAGCCCGCCGGGGCCGAGCGCCTCGAGGCGGTGGCGCACGATCTGCCGCGGGAAGGCGGCGAGGATGTGGGCACGGGGCTCGAGCGCCGAGTCGGCGGGCCCGCGCCCGCCATCGGCCCAGAACGGAAAGACCCGCATCACCCCCTCGGCAGCGGCGGCGGCGATGAGCCTGCCAGCCAGGGAGCATGCGGGTCCTTCGCTCAAGGGGGTCAGCGCCTCAGGCGTCTTCCTTGAGCAGCGCCTCAGGCGTCTTCCTTGAGCAGCGCCTCGAGCTCGGCCTCGACCGACTCGGCCTGCTGGGCGGCGGGCAGCGCGGCCTTGGTCGGCGCGGGCGCGACGCCCATCTTCGCCTTGAGCGCGGCGAGCGCGTCGGACTGGGCGGCCGAGCTCGACTCGAGCGACTTGAACTCGCTCGCGAGCTTGTCCCCCTCGATCTCGCCGGAGAGCTCGAGCGAGGCCTGGGCCTCGGCCTCCTGCTGCATGACCTTCTCTTCCATGCGCGCGAAGGTGTCGAAGGCGGCGTTGTCGCCCATGCCGCTCATCGTGTCCTGGATCTTCTTCTGCGCCTCGGCGCGCTTGGCGCGCGCGATGAGCAGGTTCTTCTTGCGGCTCGCCTCCTGGATCTTGGCGTTGAGCCGCCCGAGGGCGTCGCGCAGCTGATCGGCCGCCTGCTTCTGCGCGACCCACTGCTGCTGCCACTGCTCGGCGAGGTTGTCGTGCTCGGCCTTGCGGGCGAGCGCCTGGGTGGCGAGGTCGTCGCGGCCGGCCTTGACCGCGATCATCGCCTTCTTCTCCCACTCCTGTGCCTTCTCGAGCTCGGCCTCGTACTGCTGCTTGAGGCGCTTCTCGTCGGCGATGGTGACCGCGACCTGCTTGCGCGCCTCGAGGAACTGCTCGCGCATGTCGATGATCAGCTGGTTCAGGATCTTCTCGGGATCCTCCGCCTTGCTGATCATCGCGTTGATGTTCGACTTAACCAGGGTCGAAATGCGTGCCCAGATACCCATGTCTCGGTCCTCCTATCTCAGGCCGCGGCGCCGTGGTGGTGGAACTGCTTGAGCTGGTCGTAGTGCTCGGTCAGCGCGAGGGTGAGCCCGTCGATCGCGGCCTGGAACTCGTTGTAGTCGAGGTTCTCCGACTGCAGCGTCTCGAGCGCGATGACCGATCCGTTCTCGATGGCGTAGGCGCCCGAGATCATCGACGAGGCGTTGAGCTCGAGGAGCTTCTTGCAGAGCGCCGCCTGCTGCGCGTCGTCCTTGGGCAGGTCCATGAGCTTGACGCGGAAGACGACGACCGGCGAGGCCAGCGTGATGACGATGTTGTCGACGTGCTCGATCTCGTCGTGCACGATCCAGATGCCTTCTCCGAGGACGTCATACGGGACGCCCGTGCGGACGAGGTAGCCTTCGATCAGATCGGACTCCATGGCGCTCTCCATGTCGTGGTTCACGGCGCTTGCTTCGACGCGCACCCGGGGGTAACAGCAAGGCCCCCGAGCGTCAAGGGACGCTCGGCCGCGGCCGGTGGTCGCGGGCGCGAGGATGGCGGTTCGGGAGTGGTCGATGCGGTGGTCGTGGTGGCTCGGCGCGATGGTGGCGGGGATCGGCGCGAGCGCCTGTGACGGCGGCTTCGACGTCGAAAACGGCAGGCCCCGGGTGAGCTGGGTCGCGCTCGAGTCGCTCGCCGGGGAGCGCGCGGCGCTGACCCTGTGGGTGCAGGACGCGGAGGGCGACCCCGTCGACGTGACGGCGAGCTGGCAGCGCGGTTCCGAGAGCGGGGCGGTCGCGCTCGCGGCGGGCAGCCCGCCGCTCATCGGGTTGCCGACCCAGCTCGGCCTCGGCACGGTCAACGGGCAGCCCCACCGGGTGGTCTGGGATCTGGGCGGGGTGCCGGCGGGCGCCGTGACGCTGACGATCCGGGTCGACGACCGGCCGCACGCCGGGGACGACGGCGACGCCTATCGCGTCGAGGGTGTCGATCCGCGCCAGGGCGGCGGGCCGCTCGCGGCGACGCGCGTGCTATGAGCTCGCGTCGCGGTGACCCCAGAGGCGCTGGCTGACGTCGCGCACGACCTGGGCGTAGGCCTTGGCGCCGCGGCACTCGGCGTCGTGCGCGAAGACCGAGGTGCCGGCGAGCTGGGCCTGGGCGAGCGCGGTGTTGACGGGGATGCGCGTCGTGACGAGGTGGCGGGCCCACTGCTCGAGGACCTGCTCGACGGCGTCGTTGACCTTCTTGTTCTTGGCGTCGTGGCGCGTGCGCACCACGCCGAGGACCGAGAGGTGGTGGCCGAGGGTGTCGCGCACGGTCTCGACGGTCTCGAAGATGTCGCCGATGCCCTCGACCGAGAGCGTCGACATGTCGCAGGGCGCGAGCAGCCAGTCGGCGGCGAGTAGCGCGTTGAGCGTGAGCGTGCCGAGGTTGGGCGGGCAGTCGATGACGATGACCTCGGCCCAGGTGCGTGCGCGCTCGAGCGCCTTGCGCAGCAGGAACTCCTTGCCGATGCGGCCCGAGAGGATCGACTCGGCCTGCGCGAGCTCCTTGTCGGAGGGGCACAGGCGTAGCCCCGGGATCTTCGTGTCGAAGGCGGTCTCGTGGATGTCGCGCGCGCGCTTGACGAGCACCTCGGACAGCAGCGGTGCGTCGGCCGGGCGCTCCGGCAGCTCGGCGTGCAGCGCGAGCGCGCAGTGGCCCTGCGGGTCCATGTCGACGAGCAGGACCTTCTTCTTCTCGAGGAGCGCGAGGCCGGCGGCGAGGTTGACGCTGGTGGTCGTCTTGCCGACGCCGCCCTTCTGCGCGCACACGGCGATCACCTCGGCGTCGTGGGGGCCCTTCGTCAGCGGGCCGGGCGCGGGTGGGCGCGTGAGGTACGGCGAGCCGGGATCGGGCTGGCGGGCTGGCGTCGGGCTCGGGCGGGGGGCACCGAGCAGGCGGCGCAGCGAATCGGAGAGCAGGCTGGTCATCTCGTGGGTCCTCCAGCCCGAGAGGCTACCTGCGATCGCCGCCATGTCCATTTTTGCCGCTCCCGTGCCCGCTCTCCCTCCCGTGCCCGTGCCCGTGCCCGTGCCCGATTTCGTTCGGTTGCGCTGCGCGGGCTGGAGGCCAGGGTTCAACACGCTTCGCCTCTTGGTGGTGCCGTCCTGAATGGGTGGCGGCTCGCGCTCGTGGGGAGGCCTCCCGCTCCCCGTTCCGCTCCGTCGCCCCGCTGGGGCGTCGGAGCTCCACGAGGTCGCGGTCGACCTCCCCACTTCGCGCGGCCGCCTGCGTCGGGATTCTGAGGCTGCGATTTGGGGTGGCCGGCGTCGGGGGCGTCGGCTCGCGCGCCCTGCGCGCGACCCGACGCCCCTGATCGATCCTGTGACAACCCGTGCCCGTGCCCGTGCCCGTGCCCGTGCCCGCTCCCGCCCCTATGCCAATCGGGCGGCCACAAGGGCCGCCCCCACACCACGTCACCTCCCCCCCGAAACCCGCGCTCGCGCCCGTGCCCGCTCTCGGCCGCGCCCACCGCGGCTCGCGCTGGGCGCTTAACTCGGAGATCCGGGAGGGCTCGTGTAAGGTGCGGGCCGAGAAACGGCCGTTGACGGATGAAGCGGCGAGCCCCACGCGTTCGGGTCGCTGGAGATGATGATGAAGAGCACGATCTGGATCACGGTGGTCGCGGTTGGCGGACTGCACCTCGGGTGCGACGACAAGGGTCGGAGCGCGGCGGCGACGGGCCGGGTGGCGCTGCCCGAGGGCGCGCTGAGCGCGCCGCCGGTGATCGGTCACGAGGCCGAGCGCGCCCTGGTCGAGGGCGGCACGGAGCGCGCCGCGCCGGCGCGATCGGGCGAGCCGGAGCGGGCTGGGGCGCGCAGCTTCGCCGCCGAGCTCGGCAGCGTGTATTCGCGCTGGAAGGCCACCGAGAAGGCGCTGCTCGATGACTTCTCGCGCGCGCTCGAGGGCGCGATCGCCAAGGAGGCGATGTTCGCGCAGCACCTCGCGGCGATCTATCGCGCGCGTCAGGGGCGCCCGGTGATGAGCCGTGACGGGCTCCTGCACGAGGACGCCGACGCCCTGGTGCAGGCGATCCAGGGCGTCGCGAGCCACGGGCTCGACCCCGCGCCCTATGAGCTCGATCGCCTGGCGACGCTGCTCGAGACCTTCGCCAGGGGCCGGCTCGAGGCCGACCAGGCGACCGGTCCGGGCGAGGACAAGGCGCTGTGGCAGTTCGTGCTCGCGCACCGCAAGGACGGGATCGACGAGGTCGCGCTCGCGAGCGCGGCGGTCGAGAGCGGGCTCGGCGACGGCGATCTCGCGCGCCTGAGCGAGGCGCACAAGCGGCTCGACGCGCTCCTCGCCGGGCGCAAGGCGCTCAACGCGACGCTGGCCGAGCTCGACGCGTTCCTGCTCGGCAAGCTGCACCGCTGGGTCTTCGACATGCGCTTCTATCGCAAGGCGCACCCGTTCCACGCGGACCGGAGCGAGGCCGCGGGCCTCGAGCGGGTGGCGCCCGACTTCGAGAAGGTGATGGCGATCGATCTCGACCGCGAGGGCGCCATCGCCGCGCTCGTGCAGTCGGTGGTGCCGCGCTTCCCCGACTACGAGCCGACGCGTGAGGCGCTGGCGCGCTATCGCGGGTACGCGGCGAAGTACCCCGAGCACCTCGAGCTCGCCAAGGAGGTCGAGCGGCTCGGCAAGGGCAAGTCGGGCGACGCCGTGCGCCGGCTCGAGGAGCGCCTCATCCAGGAGGAGTACCTGCAGGGGCCGCCGACCGGCGCCTGGAGCGGCGAGATCGAGGAGGCGTTGATGGAGTACCAGGAGACCCATCAGATGAAGCCGACCGGCAAGGTCGATCGGCTGACGCGCCTGTCGCTGAACACGACCTTCGCAGAGCGCGAGCGCTGGGTGGCGCTGTCGCTGCAGCGCTATCGCGAGAGCGATCTGCACCAGGGCGCCTACCGCTTCGGCGAGGTGCCGGTGCGCGCGCGCGTCAACATCCCGGCCATGGAGGCGCGCTTCTATCTCGGCACCGAGCTCGCGCGGCGTCACCGCGTCGTCGTCGGCAACAACGACGTCGAGACCGACGGCGAGACCGGCAAGAAGGGCAAGCTCAACCAGACCCGCCTCCTGACCGCGGAGATGTCGACGATCGTGCTGAACCCGGTCTGGAACGTGCCCAAGCGCATCAAGGAGCAGGAGCTCGACCTGATGCTCATGGACGAGCCGGACTACTACGAGAAACACAACTTCAAGGTGCAGATCAACCCCGACGGCACCGAGCGCGTGGTGCAGCAGCCCGGGCCCGGCAACGCGCTGGGGCTGGTGAAGTTCCTCTTCCCGAACCAGTTCGCGATCTACATGCACGACACGCCGAAGAAGAAGCTCTTCGATCGGCCGGTGCGCGCGTTCTCGCATGGCTGCATGCGCACCGAGAACCCGCTGGATCTGGCGCGCTGGATCCTGGTCGAGGTCGACAAGGAGATGACGAACGAGCAGTTCGACGAGGTGCTCGCCGCCCGCGAGGAGCGGCACTTCGCCATCAACCCGAAGATCCCGATCTCGACCGACTACGTGACGACGACGATCGACGAGGCGGGGCGCATCGTCTTCCTCGCCGACGTCTACCAGTTCGACAAGGCCTACTACGAGGGCCAGGTCCCCTTCCGCAACGACCGCGATCTGCCGATGACCGTCGTGTTCTGATCCGCGGGCGGCCACGAGGGCCGCCCCTACGTCGCGGGTCTGCGTCGCGGTTCAGTTGGCGGGCACGCAGACGGACTGCGCGACCTCGTCCGGGTCCGGCAGGGTGAGGCACGCGTAGCCTTCGTCCTCACGGCAGCTCTCGGGGTCGCATAGCAGCGCGCAGACGGTGCGCTCGTCGACGGTGACGCAGGCCGTGTCGGCCTCGCAGTCGTTGTTGCTCGTGCAGCCCTGGTGCGCGCAGTAGCCGCCCGGCCAGTCGACGCAGTCGCGCTGCGCCCCGCACCCGGTGTAGTCCGCGCATGACGCGCCGCTCTCACCGTCGCCGGTCTCGCCGCAGGTGCGACCCGCTTCGGCCCACTTGCACGCCTCACCGTCGCGGCACTCGGCGTCGCTGGTGCACTGGTAGGCGCACTCGAAAGGCGCGGGCGCGGGTCCCAGCGGCTGGCAGGTGTGCGAAGGCGGGCACTCGTCCGTGCTGACGCACGCGTCCTCGACGCAGATCTCGTCGAGGCACACGTCGTCGAGGGAGCCGCAGTCCGAAGTCGCAGCGCAGGTCTCGACGTCGCACGCCTCGCCGTCCCACCCGTCGTCGCAGACGCAGGTCGCGTCGAGCGTGCCGCCGTCGACGCAGGTGCCGTTGACGCAGAGCGCGGGGTCGAGGCGATCGCAGCCGGTGGTGGTGAGCGCGACGTTGACGGTGACGGTGCCGATCGAGCCGCCGAGGAGCGTGTAGGTGAAGACCTCGGTCGTCTCGGTGGGCAGAGGGTGCGGCGTGTAGGTGAGCTCGGTGCCGTTGTTGATGATCGCGACCGTGCCCTCGGCGGGTTGGGTGACCGCGATGATGCGCAGGTTGCCGTCGACGTCGAGGTCGTTGGTCAGGACGGGGATCGCCGTCGTGGGTGCGCCCTCGCTGATGAAGGCGACGTCGTCGACGGCGGTGCTCGGGTCGTCGACGCAGAGGATCGAGACCGTCACGCGCGCGCTCGAGCCGTCGGCGATGGCGTAGCGGAACTGGTCCGGGCTGGTGCCGGGCGGGGTGTTGCAGACGTCGGGCTTGGGTGTGTAGGTGACGGTGCGCTTGTCGGCCGCGATGGTGACCGTGCCCTGGGGCGGCTGGGTCACCGAGCTGACGAGCACCTCGGCTTCGGGATCGACGTCGTTGGCGGTGACGTCGAGCGTGGTGGGCGCGGCGTCCTCCTCGACGGTGAATGCGTCGTCGGTGAGCGTGGTCGGCTCGTCGACGTCGGTGATGGTGACGGTCAGGTTCTGCTCGAAGAGGTGGCCGCCGGAGTCGATGACGCGCACGATGATCGTGCGGGTCGGGGTCGCCTCGTGGTCGAGCAGGACCTTGGTCACGAGCGTGTTGCCGGAGAGCGAAAAGGCGACGTCACCGTAGACCAGCGTGTAGCGGTGGGTCTCGCCGCTGTCGGGGTCGACCGTGGCGAGGGTGCCGACGGTCGTGCCGATGGGGGCGCTCTCGGCGACGCTCGAGGGGGTGAGCGTGATCGCGGTCGGGGGGCGGCCGGTCGGGTCGACGCCGAGCGCGTCGACGGTCAGCGTCGCCTGGCCGCCGGGGGTGGCGGCCGCGGTGAGCGTGGCGGAGGCCGGGCCGTTGGCCGCCGGCGTCCAGGTGACGCTGAGCGGGCAGGTCTGGCCCGCGCCGAGGCTCACGCCGTTACAGCCGTTGGAGGCGAGCGTGAAGCCGGCGCCGCTGACCGAGACGAAGAGCGGGCCGGAGGTCGGGGCGTCCCCGGCATTGGCGACGCGGAAGCCGAGCGGCGCTGAGGTGGTGTTGCGTGGGACCGGGCCGAAGTCCGCGACGGTGTCGGGCAGGATCGACAGCGACGGCGTGCCGCGGCCGACGACGGCGAGGGCGTCGCCGGCATGGGCGCTGCCGCCGAGGGAGAAGCGCACGGTGCCGCGGTGCTCGCCGATCGAGACCGGGGAAAAGCGCAGGCGCACGGTGCAGCGCTCCTCCGGGGCGAGGGTCGGGCCGCAGTCGTGGCTCACGAGGGCGAACTGGGCGGGCGCGGGGAAGTCGCCCAGGACCAGGAAGGGCGCGTCGAGCGCGGTCTGGTTGGTGAGCGTGACGTCGAGCTCGCGCGGCTGGCTGGTGCCGGCGATGAGCGCGCCGAAGTCGAGGGTGTCGTCGGGGAGCGGGGCGCCGTCGGGGGCGGTGAGCAGGACGCGGCGGAGGCCGACGCCGAAGACCTCGGTGGTGATCGTGCCGCCGGGGCGCGCGTTGATGGTGAAGCTGCGCGTGTGCGGACCGGTGGTGCGCGGGGTGAAGGTGGCGGTGACCGAGCAGGAGGCGCGCGCGGGCAGGGTGGAGCAGTCGTGCGCGAAGCTCAGGTCGGGCGAGCCGGACTCGGAAAAGAGGATCGGTCCGGTCGAGGCGTCGCTGGTGTTGACGACGGCGAAGGTGAAGGTGGTGGTGTCGCCGAGGAAGCGATCGGGGAAGGTGTGGGAGGCGGGCTCGACGCGGAGCTGGTCGGGCGCGGCGCCGGCGCCGGCGAGCGGCACGACGAGCGGGCCGCCGGGGGTGGCGCCGATCGTGAGCGTGGCGGTCGCCGGGGCGACGGCGCGGGGCGCGTAGCGCAGGGAGACGCGGCACTCCTGGGCGGGGGTGAGGCGGATGACGCAGGTGTGGGTGACGATCTCGAAGAGGGCGGCGTCGGGGCCGGACAGCGTGAGCGTCAGCGGGCCCGAGGGCTCGTCGCCGAGGTTTTCGATCAGGACGTCGTGGACCGGTGGCGAGGTGCCGACGACCTGCGCGCCGAAGTCGAGCGAGGTCGGTGTGGCGGTCAGCGCGGCGGGGGCGAGCGCGATGGCGGCCAGCGTGGAGAGCCCGGTACCGGAGACCGGGCTCGTGGCGACGAGCTCGGCCTGGTGGTCGCCGCGGGTGGGCGAGGAGAAGACGACCTCGAAGGTGCAGCGCTCGTTGGGATCGAGCGAGACGCCGCTACAGCGATCGGTCATGGCCACGACGGTGAAGGCGGCGGCGGCGGGGCCACGCGTGGACAGCTCGAGCGGGCCGGAGGGCTGGGGGCCGACGTTCTTGACGGCGAGCTCGAGCGGGATCGAGGTGGCGTCGATCGGGGTCGCGGGGAAGGCCATCGAGTCGGGGGTGATCGTGAGCGAGGAGGCGATGGCGTTGGCGTCGAGCGAGGTGAAGACCTGGCCGCCGGGGTTGGCGCGGACCGAGAGCACGGCCGAGACCACGTCGGGCGAGGTCGGGGCGTAGGCGACGGTGACGGTGCAGGAGGCGCCGGGATCGAGCGGGCCGTCGGCGCAGCCGGACAGGGAGAAGGCGTCCGGGTCGAGGCCGGCGAGGGTGATCTCGAGCGGGCCGGTGGCGTTGCCGCCGCTGTTGCGCACGACGACGTCGGCGGAGACGGTGGTGCCGACGGGCACGTCCTCGAAGGCGAGCGAGGTGGGGGCGAGGGCGAGGCGCGCGAGCGAGAGGCCTTCGCCGTGGATCGGGATGGTGGCGCTGCCGCCGGGCTGGGCGTCGACGCGCAGGAAGAGGGTCTTTTCGCCGGTGCTCTTCGGGGTGAAGGTGACGTCGAGGAGGCAGCTCGCGCCGGGGGCGAGGGTGAGCCCGCTGCAGTGGTCGGCGAGGTCGAAGTCGGAGGGCGGGGCGGCGACGCGCAGGGGGCCGGTGTCGCGATCGCCGACGTTTTCGACGCGGGCCTGGGCGCCGAGCGGGGAGGTCGTGCCGACGAGGGCGCCGCCGAGGTCGTCGGTGTCGACGGTGATCACCAGGGTCGGGGGGATGATTCCGAGGCCGGTGAGCGTGGCGGCGACGGTGCCGCCGGCCTGGGCGACGACCTCGACGGTGGCGTTGGCGGCGCCCGCCTTGCGCGGCGAAAACGCGATGACGACGCGGCAGGAGCGGGCGGGTGCGAGGGACTCGGCGCAGGTGAGCGACTGCATGAGGAAGGCGTCGCGGTCTGGGCCGCTCATGGTGACGACCGGGGCCGTGCTCTGGTAGTCGCCGTCGTTGAGCACGGTGATGACCGTCGGGGCGCTGGCGGTGCCGAGCACGACGTCGCCGAAGTCCACGGCGGTCGGGTCGATCACGAGGTTCGCGGGGCGGAGCGTCTCGCCAGCGACGTCGTGGGGCGGGGCGGTGTCGTCGCCGCAGGCGGCGACGAGCAACAGGGTGCCGAAGATCGATAGGCGTGAGGGCAGGGTGGTCATGGCGCCTCGGGTCTCGAAGATGCGGCGCAATATGGTCGATAGCGCGGCCCGGATAAAGCGCGGAGCGTCGTGGGCGCGGTGTCCCTTGCGCGGCGTGCCTCTCGTGCCGATGATGCGTGCTCGATCGTGGAGGCGAGATGACAGACGACGAGATCGATCTGGAGGCGGAGCTGGCGAAGCTCAGCGCCGAGCAGCTCAGGAAGTTCGAGTTCGTGATCAACGAGGACGGCTCGGTGACCTTCGTCGACTTCCCGGAGGAGCTGATGGAGCTGGCGTACGCGCTCAACCCGGACGATCCCCTGGTCTGCGAGCGGCGTGCGCTGGCGGCTGAAACCGGCGGGGCCGTCAATGTTGCACCGGACGAGGAAGGTGTGTAGCTTGTGAATTGCTCGCGCAGCGGGCGTTGACAACCGAAGACGCGATCGCGCGACTTATCAAGAGTGGCTGAGGGACCAGGCCCTGTGACGCCACCGCAACCGCCGGGGATCCGAGCATTGGATCGGACACGGAAATGGTGCGAACTCCTGCCTCTTCGCGACCGCGCGAGGGGGAAAGATGAGGAGCGGTTCGAGTACTTCGGTTTCAGACCGACCCACCCGAACCCTTCTCGTCCGCAGACGAGAGGGACTCGTGTGCGGGCAGCGAGGGTTGTGGGATCGCGTTCAGAAGCGAGGCGCCGGCGTTGCTGGTCGTCCTCGAAAGTGAAGTGATCCCGATGAGCTACGTGCGATGTCTGCGCTGTAAGGAGTGCGGGGCCGAATACCCCGCCAGCTCGACCTTCACCTCGTGTGACGAGGACTTCGGCCCGCTCGAGGTCGTCTACGACTACGAGGCGATGCGCGGGCGGGTGACGCGCGCGTCGATCGAGGCCGGGCCGCGCTCGATCTGGCGCTATCGCGAGCTGCTGCCGGTCGACTGGGAGGGCGCGCCGCCGCCGACCGGGCACCGCTCGGGGCTGACGCCGCTCGTGCGCGCGGATCGGCTGGCGCGGCGGCTCGGCGTCGACGAGCTGTGGGTGAAGGACGACTCGGTCAACCAGCCGACCTTCTCTTACAAGGATCGCGTGGTCGCGGTGGCGCTGGCGCGCGCGGTCGAGTGCGGCTTCGACACCGTCGGCTGCGCGTCGACGGGCAACCTCGCGCACTCGGTGGCGGCGCACGCGGCGATGGCCGGGCTCCGGGCGGTGGTGATGATCCCGCACGACCTCGAGGCGGGCAAGGTGGCGGCGATGAAGGCCTTCGGCGCCAAGGTCGTGCCGATCGAGGGCAACTACGACGACGTCAACCGCCTGTGCACCGAGATCGCCGATCGCTTCGGCTGGGGGCTGGTCAACGTCAACCTGCGGCCGTTCTACACCGAAGGCGCCAAGACCTTCGGCTTCGAGATCGCCGAGCAGCTCGGCTGGCGGCTGCCGGCACACACGGTCTTGCCGGTGGCCGGCGGAACGATCCTGCCCAAGGTCGCCAAGAGCTACCGCGAGCTGGTCACGCTCGGGCTGGTCGAGGACACGCCGGCCAGGATCCACGGCGCGCAGGCGGCGGGCTGCGACCCGGTGGCGACGGCGGTGCGCGAGGGCAAGCGCGACTTCAGGCCGCAGAAGCCCAAGACGATCGCCAAGAGCATCGCCATCGGCAACCCGGCCGACGGACCGTACGTGATCGAGGAGATCCGGCGGAGCGGGGGATGGGCCGACTCGGCGAGCGACGGCGAGATCGTCGCCGCGATCCGGCTCCTGGCCGAGACGGAGGGGATCTTCACCGAGCCGGCCGGCGGGGCGACGCTGGCGGTGGCGAAGAAGCTGATCGACAGCGGGCGGATCCCGCGCGACGAGCCGATCTGCGTCGGGATCACCGGCAACGGGCTCAAGACGATCGAGGCGCTGGATTACGACGACGGGCGCGTCGAGCGCGAGGTGGTCGGGGCGATCCCGGCGCGCATCGAGGCGTTCGCGGCGTTGATCTGATACCTTTCGCGCCGGCCTCGAGCTGGAGTCGTGATGACGCGAAGAACGCTGGTGATCGTGGTGGGCCTCCTGGTCGGCCCGTGGGCGTGCGGTGGCGAGACCGGGATCCGCGAAGAGCGGATCCCGGAGATCCAGGTCACGGGTGGCCAGCAGGTCGTGAGCGAAGACGCGACCGTGATCGCGCGCGCCGATCTGCCGGTGCGCATCGCGGTCGCCAACACCGGCACCGGCGACCTGGTGATCCGCGAGATCGCGATCAGCAGCGTGCCGGCCGGGGCGTTCACGATCGCGTCGGCCCCGATGCCGTCGGAGTCCGAGCCGGTGGTGGTCGCGCCCGACGGGCCGGCGCACGCGTTCACCGTGGCGTACGATCCGCAGGCGGCGGGCGGCGGGGGCGAGCGGCCGAGCGCGGTGGTGACGATCCGCACGAACCTCACCCTGGCGGGCGACAACGTCTTCACGCTGCGGGTCGCGTCGGCGCAGAGCGTCTCGCGGCTGGTGGTCGCGCCGTCGATCCTCGACTTCGGCGAGGTCGAGGCCGAGCAGCAGGCGACCTTGACCGCCAACCTGCTCAATACCGGCAACAACGACGTCGCGATCACGCGCATCACCATGACCGGGCACAGCGGCTATCGCGCGCTGATCGCCGGCGTCGAATACGGCGTGGAGGCGGGCGGCGACGGCGGCGCGCTGGCGAGCCCGCTCACGGTGCCGGCGGGCAGCGCGCTCAAGGTCGACGTCACCTTCGTGGCGGGCGACCTCGAGCCGGCGCCGGCGCGCATCGTCTTCGAGACCGATGACGACGCGAGCTTGCGGCTCGAGCTCTACGCGAACCTGGTCGGGCCGTGCGTGAGCGCGAAGCCGGCGCGCCTGTCCTTCGGGGGGCGGCTCGTCGGTCAGCCGGCCGAGGTGAGCTTCGAGCTGCAGTCGTGCGGTGACGTCGATCTGGTCGTGAGCGCGATCGACCTCGTCGACGACGGGCTCGGCGTCTTCTCCTTCGATCTCGCGCGCGTCGCGACGGTGCCGTTCACCTTGCCGGCCGGCAGCGCGGTCCTGGTGCCGATCACCTACTTCCCCGAGCGCGTGGCCGAGGTGGTCGGCGGCGAGCTCGTGCGCGATCACGGGCTCGTGCGGGTGCGCTCCGACGCGTACCGCGGCGAGCTCGAGGTGCCGATCGAGGGCTTCGGCACGGACGGGAGCTGCCCGGTCGCGACGATCGTCGTGCCGGAGGGGGAGCGGGTCGTCCCGCAGACCGTGCTGCACCTCCAGGGGGCAGGTCAGAGCGCGCTGGGGCGCTCGATCGCGGGCTACGAGTGGTCGGTGATCCAGCCGGCGGGCTCGGTCTCGCTCTTCTCGCCGAGCGCCGAGGCCCAGAGCCCGAGCTTCGAGGCCAACATCGCCGGCGACTACATCTTCCGCCTGACGGTGACCGACTCGGCGGGGGTGCCGAGCTGCGCACCGGCCGAGTACACGGTGACGGTGATCCCCGAGGACGCGATCCACGTCGAGCTCGTGTGGCGCACGCCGGGCGATCCCGACGAGTCGGACACCGGCGGCGATCAGGTCGCGGCCTCGGCGGGCTCGGACGTGGACCTGCACTTCATGCACCCCAACGCCTTCGGGATCTGGTTCGCGCCCGACTACGACTGCTACTGGGACAACCCCAACTGCGAGTGGGGCGCGCCCGGGGCGTTGAACAACGCGCGCCTGGACCGCGACGACACCGACGGCGGCGGGCCGGAGAACCTGAACCTCAATACGCCGGAGAACGACACGCGCTATCGGGTCGGCGTGCACTACTGGAACCACTGGGGCTACGGGCCGGCCTTCGCGACCGTCAACGTCTACGTCTACGGCGTCCTGCGCGAGCGCTGGGGCGACGTCGAGCTGGTGCACGACGACCTGTGGGACGTCTTCACGATCGACTGGCCGAGCCGCGTCATCACGCGCGTCGGCGAGGGCGAGCCGGTGATCACGCCGAAGTTCCGCGAGGCCGGCCCTGGGGGGTGAGCTCGCGGCTTCGGCACGATCGCGCGCTCACTCGGCGCGCAGGTTTTCGATCGTCTCGATGGCGCGGCAGGGTTGGCCGCGCAGGCCGGGGCAGGCCGGCAGGTCGGTCGGCACGGCGAAGTCGGGCAGGACCGAGAGGTGCAGCGCCGAGGGCGTGTCGCCGCCGAAGGTGACGCGGTGCGTGGGCGTGGTCTCGCCGTAGTCGGGCGGCGCGAACTGCCAGGTGCCGTGGTCGCGCCCGGGGCTCGAGAGGATGAGGCGCAGACGGGAGCCGGCGCGAATGGCGTGCGCGATCGAGGGGATCGGCACGCGGGTCCGGCGCAGCTCGCCGTCGGTGAGTGGCAGGTAGTCGTCTTCGCGATAGGTGTAGGCGATGTGGTTGCCGTCGGAGGAGAGCGCGTCGAGCGCGGTGTGGCCGATGCGCAGCCAGCCCGAGGTGAGGAGCGCCTCCTGACCGTCGGGGCGGAGCTCGGTGAGGGTGGCCTGCAGGTGCACGTCGGCGGCGTCGGAGGCGACCCAGAGCTCGACGTGGGCGGGCCCGCCGAGCACGATGTCCTCGGTCAGCGGGGCGGTCTCGTAGGCGAGCGCGTGGCCGGGCGAGAAGCGCGACCAGACGATGTCCCAGAGGCGCACCATGATCTGGTAGCCGCGCGGCCCGAAGAAGTTGATGGCGCCGGCGTCGGGGTCGTGCATGAAGAGATCGGTCAGCGCCTCGGCGGGCGCGGCGTCGGCGAGCGCGCCGCCGTCGGCGAGGAAGAAGGTGCGCGTCTCGTGCGGCGGCGGCCAGCGCTCGTACTCGGCGGAGAAGGCCGCCTTGGGGGCGCCGGGTTGGGCGTGATCGCCGCCCGAGTCGAAGAGCACGCGCACGGGGAGCTCGCTCTCGTAGGCGGCGACGACGCCGGCGTAGTCGTCGTCGGCGAAGTCGGCGAAGCGATCGGACTCGAAGGCGAGGTCGGTCGAGTCGAACTCCCTGGCGAACTCGCTGGCGGCGATCGAGCGCACCCAATCGGGCAGCCGCGGCACGCGACGCGCGACGTAGAGCTCGAGGAACTCGAACCAGCGCGCGAGCACGAGCGGGCTGAAGCCGTCGGGGTGGCGGCCGTTGAAGAGGATGAAGCGCGCCACCGGGGCGGCGGTGAACTGGTCGAGCATCTCGGTGAACTGGGCGCCGGTCTGCTCGTCCTGGAAGGCGCCGGTGAGGTAGACCGGCACGTCGATCGTCGGCACGAGGAGCGGCAGGGAGCGCGCGGTGGCGTCGTCGGGGTAGAACTCGAGCGCCTTGAAGATCTCCTCGAAGCGCAGGTTCTGGTTTCTCAGGTCCTGGTGCTGGTCGCAGAGCGGGTCGCCCCAGGCGATGCGGCGCTCGGTCCAGCTCTGGCCGTCGGGCGCGGCCTCGAGGTCGCGCTGCTCGAGCCACTGGCGGGTGAAGCCGTCGTTGTAGATCCCGCCCGGGCGGAGCTGGAGCCAGGGATCGGCGAGCACCGAGAGCGGGGTGATGGCGGCGAGGCTCGGGGGGCGGGTCGAGGCGACGTAGAGCTGCGAGATCCCGGGGTAGGAGAGGCCGACCATGCCGACCTTGCCGTTGAGCACGAAGGGCTGGCGCGCGACCGTCTCGATGACGTCGTAGCCGTCGGCGAACTGGGCCGGCGAGAAGATGTCGAAGACGCCGCCCGAGCAGCCGGTGCCGCGCATGTTGACGCCGATCGAGACGTAGCCGAGCAAGGTCGCGATGCGCGAGCCGGGGTCGGGCGAGTTGGGATCGGAGGGCGAGTAGCCGGAGTACTCGACGACGGTCGGCCAGGGGCCGTCGCCCCAGAGCGCCGGATCGGGGAAGCGCACCATCGCCGAGAGCTGAACGCCGTCGCGCATGGTGATGTAGTTGAGGCCGTCCTGCGGATCTTCGTCGTCGTCGGTGCCGAAGATCCCGTAGTGCACGCCGCGGAGCTCGGGCGCGGCGTCGTAGAAGGACGGGTCGGGGTGGTCGTCGACGGCGAGCACCGAGAAGGTGGGCGTCGCGCGCGGCGGGGTGGCGCTGTCGTCGCGCAGCACGTAGCCGTCGCCGGGGCTCAGCGTGTGGCCGTCGCGCACGAGGTTGCCGGAGATCCCGATGTCTGGATCGAGGGTCGTGTGGGTCGCGGGGATGTAGGCGAAGTGCGCGTGGCCGAACTCGTCGGCGATCACGGTGAGCAGGCGGGCGCCGGCGGCGTCGTAGAGCGTGACCGGCGTGCCGGGCGTGACGCCGAGCGCGGTGACGATCTCGACGCCGGGGCGGGCGGAAAACGTCGCGGGCTCGGTGCCGATGAGCGCGGGGTGGGGTGGGCCGGTGTCGATCTCGGGGCCGGTGTCGGCGGGATCGGTGTCGACCGGGTCGGTCGTGTCGCTCGTGTCGGGTGAAGCGTCCGGCGTGGGCTCGGCGGTGTCGGGCGAGGTCTCGCCGACGTCGCCCGAGGCGTCGGGGGTGCCAGCGGGATCGTCGTCGCAGGCGGCTAGCAAGGACAGGGCGAGACACGACGCGAGCAGCTGGGGAGGTCGCATGGCGGGGACCTTACTCCGCGCCGATGGCCGAGTCACGCCGCGCGCGCCGCCCGCCCGACCAGGCGGAAGCAGAGATGTCTGTGCTAATTGAGAGTTGTATTGACAGTTGGCATGGGCCGCGCAGCACGCCAGACCCTGATCCCAGGGGCATGCGTAGGCCCGCGCGGTCGGCTCCGCGCAGGTCGCCGAGTCACGACGCCAAAGAGGCCCGATAGAGGACCGTGACCTCGCTGCGGTTGTGGAAGAGCTGGCGGGCGGCGACGCGGCGGAAGGTCGCATCGAGGATGGCCAGCGCCTCGTCGAGCACGCCGAGGTAGCCGCGCGCGGGGAGCTTGAGCGTGGCGAGGAGGTGGGCGCCGGGCGCGAGCAGCGGGCGGTAGGCCGCGAGCAGGCGGGCGGCGTCGCGGGCGTCCATGCGCATGTCGCTGACGATGAGGTCGACCTGGGCGCCGCGGGTCTGGAGGTAGCGCTCGGCGGTGCCGCGGTAGGTCGTGACGTTGGGCAGGGCGGCGATGGCCGGATCGAGCGCGGCCGGGTCGACGGCGGTGACGGCGAGGCCGCGGGCGGCGAGCGCGCGTGTCCAGCCGCCGGGTGCGGCGCCGAGATCGAGCGCGCGGCCGTGGGGGACGAGGCGGGTGAGGTCGAGCGCGAAGACCTCGAGCGCTTCGAGGAGCTTGTGCTCGGCGCGGCTCGGGGTGTCGCCGCGCGCGAAGCGGCGGGCGCCGCCGGGCCAGGCCGAGCGGTTGTCGGCGGTGCGGCTCACGCCGGCGAAGAGGTGCTCGCCGGCGAGGGTGAGCGAGACGACCTGGGCCGGGGCCTTGCGGTCGTAGGGCACGCCGAGGGCGCCGAACGACTCGGCGACGGCGTCGTTGATCGCGATCGCCTTGGGGAGCCGCGGCGCGGCGGGGCCGACGAAGCGGGTCTGCACGGCGTAGGGCAGCGTGCGCTCGAGGTCGGCGCCGAGGGGCGCGATCGCGGCGACGAGCGCCGCCAGGTCGTCGACCGGGGTGTCGACGGCGACCGGGTGCAGGTGGCGGATGGCGATGGCGTCGGCGAGGCCGTGCACGAGGCGGCGGGCGTCGGGGTCGTCGGGCGCGGGGCGCACGCGCCAGAGGCCGGGCTCGAGGGTGTCGGTGGCGCGGGCGCGCGGGTCGGCGCTCCGCAGGTCGCGCTCGGCGAGGGACTCGAAGCCGGGCTGGAAGGTGACGAGCAGGCTCTTCACGTCTTGAAGCCGGCGCGGATCCAGAGGAGGCCGGCGTCGACGAGCTGACGCAGGGCGGGCTCGGGGCCGACGACGACGTCGCAGAGGCCCTTGTCCTCGGCGGCGAGGAGGCAGCGCTCGGGGCGGCTCCTGGCGCGCAGGAGCGTGTTGAGGAGGCCGACGAGGCCGTAGGGATCGATGACCCAGCGGCGGGTGTCGAGGTCGAGCTGGTAGTGGGTCGGGCCGTCGAAGGCGTGCAGGCGGATCGCGCCGTCGGGCAGGTACTCCTCGAGGAAGTCGACGCCGGTGAGCGCCGGGGCGGCGGCGTCGGCGAGGCGATAGGCGAGCGCGTCGTGATCGATGACACCTTCGATCGCGGTGATGTCGAAGCGCACGACGCGGCCGGCGGCGCGCATGAGCTCGCGCGCGGAGAGCAGACCCGGAGCGGGCTGGGTCGGGCGTGGCAGGAGGTCGCGCGCGAGGAGGTCGTCGGCCATGACCTGCAATGAACCGTGATTCAGGAGTGCGCCGACGAGCTCGTCGAGGCGCCAGCTCTCCGTGCTGATCGAGGATGCGAGGCGGCGCGCGCGCGGCCAGTCGAGCTCGGCGATGCGGGCGAGGCAGGCGACCTGACGTGCGGGCTTGCGCGGGTCGATGGCGCCGAGCTCGAGCGCGTCCATGGTGGTCGGTAGCGGCGCGTCGTCGTCGTCGTCGTGCTCGCGGCGAGGAGGGCTCGCGAGGAAGCGCACGATGTCGGCGCGCAGGCTCTCGTGCTCGAGGGTGGCGAGCGCGCGCTCGAGGAAGCGGCGCGCGCGGGGATCGGCGAGCTCGGCGATGAAGCGGATCACCCAGGCGGCCTGCACGCCGGGCAGGGTCGGCAGCGCGTCGAAGAGCGCGGCGGAGAACGCGTCGGACCAGGCCATGCCGCCGTGATCGCGCATCGCGGTCAGGCGCAGGAGCCGGGCCGCGAGCGGGACGTCCTCGCGCGCAAAGAGCGCGTCGAAGCGCGGGCCGAGGCCATGCGCGGCGGTGGCGTAGAGCATCGGCTCGGCGCCGGGGGCGGTGCGCGCCTCGAGGGTCGCGGCGGCGAAGCGCTGCGCGTCGGGATCGGAGGCACGCAGCGTGAGCTCGGCGAGCGCCTCGTCGAGGGCCGGGTCGGCGGCGGCGGCGACGAGCGGCGCGAGCGTGGCGTAAGCGTCGAGGAGGCGGGCGGCGACCGCGGGATCGCGCGGCGCGCGCAGGCGGATCCAGTGCGGAGGCGAAAACGCCGGGTCGGCGGCGGCGTAGCGCGTGAGCTCGGAGAGCGTCGTCGGCAGCGGGCGCGCGAGCACCTCGCGGCCCGGGTGCGCCGGGGGATCGATCGCCGGCTCGGCGTAGGGGATCGGGGCGGTGGTCAGGCTCATGCGCGCGATCCTTCGATGGCGGCGACGACGATCTCGGCGTAGCGCGCGAGCGAGCCGATGTCGTGGATGTCGCGTTGGAAGAGCGGGATCGGCACGACGCGGCCGCCGTCGCCGCGCTCGGTGAGGCGGCGCTCGATCTCGCCGAGGCGCTCCTTGTCGACGCGCGCGAGCACGTGCCAGGCCTTGGCGGCCTCCTCGGTGACCCGGGCGACGCGCTCGAGCGCCTGGCGGTCGCCGACGGGCGGCGCGACGGCGAGGAGGTGATCGGCGAGGCCGTCGATGTCGCCCTCGGCGAGGTGCTCGACGCGCACGCGGTTGACCAGCATCGCCGAAAACGGCATGCCGCCGCGCTTGAGCTGGTCGTGGAAGAAGCTGGCCTCGTCGATGGCGGCGCCGTCGGTCGAGGTGACGACGAGGAAGCCGACGTCGGGGCTCCTCAGGATTTCGCGCACGCGCGCGGCGCGCTGCTTGAAGCCGGCGTACATCTCGTGGAAGGACTGCACGAACTCGAGCACGTTCAGGAACATCTCGGCGCCGACGAACTTGTTGAGCCCGCGCATGATGAAGGTGTTGACCTTGAGGAAGCCGAGGCCGAAGCGGCCGGCGGCCTTGGCGCCCTCGACCAGGACGCGCGCGGTCTGCGAGCTCAGGAAGTCCTCGAGGCGGTCGGCGGCGCGCAGGAAGTCGAGCGCGTTGGCGGTCGGCGGCGTGTCGAGCACGACGAGATCGTAGTCGCGCGTCTCGCGGATCTCGTAGAGCTTCTCCATCGCCATGTACTCCTGCGAGCCGGCGAGGGCGGAGCTGCCCTGGATGTAGAACGGGTTGGTGAGGATCTTGCGGCGCACCTCGGGGCTCGGGGCGTGGCGCTCGATGAGGGCGTCGAAGGTCGACTTGACGTCGAGCATCATGCCGAAGAGGCGGCCGGTCCGGCCGTCGGGCCCGGGGCGGAGCGGGATCTTCGCCTCCTCGAAGAGGCGCGGGTCGATCTCGACCTCCTGGTTGCCGAGCTCTTTCAGGCCGAGCGAATTGGCGAGGCGGCGCGCCGGGTCGACCGTGAGCACGAGCACCTTCATGCCCTGGCGGGCGGCGTGCACCGCGAGCGCGGCCGAGGTCGTCGTCTTGCCGACCCCGCCGGGGCCGACCGCGATCAACGTCTTCTTGTGCGCGAGCAGGTTCATGCCGGGCTGCGATCCTATCAGGGAACCAGTATCAGGAAACCACTGGGCTGTCCGGTGCGGCGGGCGCGCGTTTGCCCAGGCGCGGATAGCCGTCGAAGTGCACTTCGGTCAAGGTGAGTCCGGAGGCGGGCGCGGTCGGTCCGGCGCGGTTGCGGTCGCGGCCGGCGAGGACCTCGGCGACCCAGCCGGGCGGGCGGCGCGAGAGCGCGACCTCGACCAGGGTGCCGACGATGATGCGCACCATGTTGCGGAGGAAGGCGTTGCCGATGACGTCGATCCGGACCTGCTCGTCGTGATCGGGGTCGGCGATGGTGATCGCGTGCAGGCAGCGGGTCGTGGTGCGGGCGTCGCACTGGGCGGCGCGGAAGGCGGCGAAGTCGTGCTCGCCGAGGAGGTGCGAGGCGGCCTGGCGCATGCCCGGCAGGTCGAGGGCGTCGCGCTTGAGCCACCAGGTCTGGCGGTGGGTGAGCGGGCGGCGGGGGCCGAGCTGGAGGCGGTAGGTGTAGGTCTTGGCGACGGCGTGCTCGCGCGCGCGCCAGCCGAGCGGCACGTCGGCGGCGGAGAGCACCGAGAGGTCGGGAGGCAGGTGGGTGTTGAGGCCGTTGGCGAAGCCGAGCGCGGGGATCTGGCGCGTGGTCTCGAAGGTGACCGGCATCCGGCGCGCGTGCACGCCGGAGTCGGTGCGCGAGCTGGCGAAGAGCTCGACGGGGTGGTGAACCATGGCCTCGACGGCGGCGGTGAGCGTGCCCTGCACGGTGCGCAGGCCGGGCTGGAGCTGCCAGCCGGCGAACTCGGTGCCGTCCCACTGCGCGAAGACGAGGAGCGTGCGCATGGCGGTCGGGGGCGAGGCGCTCAGAACTCGAAGGCGAGGCCGAACGAGAGCGCGTCGTCGGAGAGCACGAGGCTCGACCCGGAGCCGAAGTCGTCGAGGGAGGTGTACTGGTACTCGAGGAAGAGATAGGAGTTGTTGACGCCGGACTCGCTGTCGAAGCCGATGGCCATGCTGGTCGAGAAGACGTCGAGCAGGAACATGAGGCCGGCGGACGCGTGCCAGCCGAGCGTGAGGCCGCTGCCCTCGCGGGAGCTGCCGCCGGTCTGGGCGTTGGAGATGTCGTCCTTGGCGTCGGTGGCCCACCAGAAGGCGCCGGTGAGGCCGACCTTGGCGTAGGGTACGAGCGGAACGCCGTACTCGACGGCGGCCCAGTCCCAGCGATAGACGAGCGAGAGGGTGAGCGGCAGGAGGTTGAAGCCGACCTCGTCGTCGGTCTTGTCGCCCTCGACGTTGCGCGCGCGGCCGTCGATCCAGCCGTAGCCGAAGCCGGCGCCGACGCCGAGCGAGCCGTGCGCCTGGAAGAACTGGTAGTCGAGGTGCATGCGCAGGAGCGTCATCGAGCCGGCGCCGAAGGCGTCGCGCCAGGGGGTGGCGCCACCGTCGAACTCGGAGTCGACGTCGGGGGTGTAGGTGCCGCCGTGGAGCTCGAGCATCATCGAGCGCGGGGACTCGGCGTGGGCGGCGGGCGGGGCGGCGCAAAAGAGCGCGCCGACCAGGGCGAGGGCCGGCAGCGGCGTGGCGATAGCGGCGGCGGCGCGCATCAGCGGGACTCCAGGATGTGGCGCGGCAGGAGCGGCGAGGCGAGGAGCGCGCGGCGGCGCAGGTGGCGAAGCGCGGCGAAGAGGCCGAAGAGCGCGAGCAGGGTGCCTTCGGGGCCGAGCGCGAGCGTGAGCTCGGCGAGCCAGACGACGGGCACGAGGAGCACGCGCACGACGAGGCGGAGCGCGGGCTTGTCGGCGATGAAGGCGGCCCAGAAGCGGCCGAGCTCGTAGTAGCGGGCGACGAGCCAGCGGCCGGCCTCGCTGTGCATGAGGAGGTCGTCGCGGAAGCGGCGCAGGGTGCCGAGCTCGGCCTCGAGCGGGGTGCCGTAGGCGGCGGTGGCGATGAAGCAGAAGCCGCCCTCGTCGCTGCCGCCGGCGCCGGTGTAGCCCTCCCAGAAGTCGGTGGTCGAGGCGGGCGTGACCTCGAGCTGGTTGGAGAGCGCCGACTCGTTGTCGGCCTCGTCACGGGTGGCGACCGACACGTAGTAGGTGACGTCGTTGGAGAGGCCGGACTCGATGGCGATCGACTTGGTGCTGATGCCGCCGCGCGAGTCGACGGCGTCGAGGTCGTCCTCGCCGAAGGGCGCGTCGCTGTAGTAGACGACGTAGTCGAGGTCGTCCTCGGTGTTGCTGTCGGACCAGCGCGCGACGAAGCGGGCGTCACCGCTGACGACCTCGTCGAGGGTCGGTGCGGAGGGCGCGCGCAGGTCGACGTCGACGATGATCGTCTGGAATTTGACGTCTGAAATCGAGGTGTTCTGGATGATGACGTAGAGGGTGGCGTCACCCTCGGTGGCGGCCTGGCACTCGGAGCCGATGAGGTCGTCGAGGTTGACGATGAAGTCGAGCGTGGTGGTCGAGAGCTCGCGTTGGGCGGCGGGCACGTAGCACTGGCCGTCGATCGCCTCGGGGTTGGCGTCGCTGGTCGAGCAGGTCTTGCCCGGCGGGGCGTAGGCGATGGCGTACTGCCAGGAGCCCGAGGGGCGCGGGTCGATGCGCACCGAGACCTCGATCTCGCCGCCGACGTAGCGCTCGCAGTCGTCGATGTTGATGATGTGCTCGTCGGCGTTGCTGGTGAGCCCGAGGCGGTCGTCGAGCTGGCCGTCGAGGGCGCCGACGCCTTCGATCCCGACGAAGGAAAAGCCTGGGATGTCGGCGCGCGCGACGCCGGCGAGCGCCAGCGAGGCGGGCAACGCGAGCGCGAGGGCGGCGAGGAGCCGGTACGGGGTCGAGGTCATGGCGCGGGGATGGAAGCAATCCATGTGCCATCCGTCAAGGTGCGTTCGCGAGTGCGGGGCGGCCGCGAAGGGTGGCTGAGAGGCAGGAGCGCAGGGTGTCAATTTGGCAGGTGCGCGCGGTGGGGCGGAGCGGGGCCCTGCCAAATTGTCACGCCAGCGCGGCGAACCAGCGGGCGAGGAGGGTCGTCGCGGCCTGGGCGGTGCGGTGGATCGGGTCGGCCATCGCGACGAGGCGCACGCTGCGGCCGGAGACGAGCGGCGTCGAGAGGTGCACGCGCTCGCTGTCGAGCACGGCGCGGAGCGAGAGCGCGGTCGGGTCGTCGCCGGGCGAGGCGTCCGCTTCGGACCCCGCGGCTTCGGGCTCGGCCTCGACGGCCGAGGGGTCGGCTGCGTCGTCGTCGCCGGGCGCGGAGGCCGAGGCGTCGTCGTCGGCGGCGGGGCCGAGCGAGAGGTCGGGGTGGGCGCTGAGCGCGCGGGTCAGGGAAGCCGGGTCGACGTCGTCGGCGAAGCGCAGGTGCACGGTCGCGACGAGCCCCGAGAAGGCGGCGATCCAGATCGGCGTGAGCTCGAGCGACGCGGCGGCGAGCGTAGGCAGGAGCGCGCCGAGCTCGGTCTGGGTGCGGCTCTCGAACAAGACGGTGTCCTCGAGCGGCGGCGCGATGGCGTTGAAGGCGAGCGCGGCGGGGAACGGGCGCGGGTCGACGGCGGGCTGGTAGTTGAGCAGGCCGACGGTCTGGCGGGAGAGCGCGTCGATCCCGCGCTGGCCAGCGTGCGAGGCGGGCAGGAGCACGGTCACCGCGGCGGCCTCGAGGCGCGGCAGGCCGGTGGCGGGGTGGGTCAGGGCGTCGAGGAGCGGGGCGAGCGTCGAGGCGGCGGCCGAGGGCAGGACCAGCGCGGTCGCGTCCTCGAAGTCGACGGCGGCGAAGGTGGACAGGCGCGGCCACACGGTCGGGGCGGGAGCGGTCAGCGCTCTCGGGAGCGGCGGCGCGGCGAGCACGCCCGAGGCGTCGATGACGCGGGCGCCGGCGTCGAGCAGGCGGGGGGCGGTGCGCGAGACGACCTCGGCCGGGGTGGCGAAGATGGCGAAGTCGACGGCGCTCGGATCGAGGGCGGCGGGGCCGGTGAGCGAGAGCGAGGCGCCGCGCCAGCGCACGACCTGACCCGCCGAGGCGGGGCCGGCGACGGGGAGGAGCTGGGCGATGCCGTCGTGCTCGACCTCGAGCGAGGCCTGGATCTCACGGCCGAGGGCGCCGGTGATCCCGAAGAGGGCGAGCGAGTGGGAGGATTCGTCTTGGCTCAAGGGGGCCTCGGGAGGGCGAGAGTGGTCGCTGGGTATGCAGCACCGCGCGGCGAGGTTCAACCACGCAGAGGACGTTCGCGATCACCCGGTGACATGGAATCACCGTCCCGGTGGTGTGTTCCGTGGTGCGGGATGGTAGGGTGGACGATGTGACGCGCGAAACCAACCCAGGGGTCGAGAAGATCGCGTGAAGGTGTTGTGGGCACGGCTGAGGTTGTGGTTGATGCGGGCCCGGCTCGGGCTGGCGCCCGCGGACGCGCACGCGCGGCTGCGATCGGGCGAGCTCCTGCACGACATCGGGCGCGCGCACGAGGCGTGGGTCGAGCTGGGCAAGGCGGTCGAGCTGCGGCCGGACGACGCGCGTGCACACTTCTCGCTGGGCACGGCGCTGGCGACGCTCGGCTGCTTGCCGGAGGCGCGCGTATCGTTCGCGCGGGCGCGGCGGCTGGACCCCGGCAACCCGGACTACGCGTTCGCGCTGGGCAACATCTACTTCGAGTGCCAGGACATCGATCTGGCGGTGCGCGCGTACGAGTCGGCGATCCACCTGCGGCCGGACCACGCGCGGGCGTATTTCAACCTGGGGCACGCCTTCAAGGAGAAGGGCCTCCTGCAGCAGGCGGCGAGCGCGTTCCGGCGGGCGCTGGCGGTGGAGCCGCGCTTCTTCAAGGCGCGCTTCATGCTGGCGTACGTGTACGCGCTGATGGACTTGAACAGCGAGGCGATCGAGCAGTACCGCCTGACGATCGCCGCGTCGCCGACCTACGTGAAGGCGTACTACAACCTCGGCAACTGCTACCTGAAGCGCGGGCAGACGGCGCAGGCGCTCGAGGCGTACCTGGCGATCCTCGAGCTCGAGCCGCAGCACGCGCGCGCGCACTTCGCGATCGGACAGGCGTTCGCGCGGCGGGGGCAGTTGGCCGACGCGCTGCAGTCGTTCCAGCAGGCGCTGGCGCTCAAGGGGGACTTCCCGGAGTGCCACCTGGCGTACGCGCGGGCGCTGGAGGCGGTCGGCAAGGTGCGCTCGGCGCTGCACCACTACCGGGTCTACGTCAACGATCCGTCGGCCGAGGAGCATCGCGACGAGGTCAAGGCGCACATCGCGCTCCTGTCGCAGGCGCTGCCGCGGCCGACCACGTCGGAGATGCGCGCGGTGCAGGCCGGTGAGCCGCGGTCGCTGGGCGAGGCGGTGCTCAGGCATTAGGGCCCGCCGCACAGGCGCCTTGACGAATCCGGGGTGAGCGCACAAAACGGCGCACGTATGGATCTCGAACCACCCCGTCGCTGTCTCGTCGTCGGCATCGCGGGGGGCACCGGCTCGGGCAAGAGCACGCTGGCGCGGCGGCTGGCGCGGCGCATCGGGGAGGACCGCTGCGCGTTGGTGTCTCAGGATAACTACTATAAGGATCTCGGGCATTTGTCGGTGGCGGCCCGGGCGCGTGTCAACTTCGATCATCCCGACTCGATCGACGCGCCGCTCTTGATCGAGCACGTGCGCACGCTCAAGTCGGGGAGCGCCGTGGTGACCCCGCGCTACGACTTCTCGCGGCACGCGCGCGCGCCGGGCGGGTCCGAGGTGCCGGCGCGCGAGGTGATCCTGGTCGAGGGGATCCTGGTCTTGTCGTGGGCCGAGCTGGTGGCGGAGATGGACATCAAGATCTTCGTCGAGACGCCGGACGACATCCGGCTCCTGCGGCGCATGCGGCGCGACATCGCCGATCGCGGGCGCGACGTCGACGGGGTGCTCGGGCAGTACCAGGAGACGGTGCGGCCGATGCACGATCTCTTCGTGCGGCCGTCGCGCGAGCGCGCGGATCTGATCGTGCCGGGCGAGGGCGACAACCAGGTGGTGGTGAGGTTCCTGTCGACGGCGCTGAGGTCGTTCCTGGCCGAGCCGCCGTGAGGTCGGCGGTGAGCGATCAGCCGGCGGGGAGGCTGTGCAGGACGAGCCCGGTCGGGCGGGTGGCCGGGTCGCGCCGGTGGGTGCCAGCCTCGAGCGTGAAGGAGATCTCGGTGCGGTTCCTGGGGCTCACCTGCACGATCAGGCGGTCGACCAGGCCGTAGATGCGGGCGAAGCCGAGGCCCGCGCCGCCGGCCTTGTCGGAGAGATCGCCGCGCAGGCCCTGGGCGAGGAAGCGGCGCACGGTGGCGACGTCGAGGCTGCCGTGCGGATCGGTCATGGTGGCGGCGATGTGGGTGCCGTCGAGCGCGACCTCGAGGCGGGGGCGGGCGTGCTCGGGCAGGAAGACGACGTGGCGGCGATCGGTGTCGGCGTAGATGCGGCGGCCGGCGTCGTCGGTCGGGGCGTCGTAGATCGCGTTGGTGACGAGCTCTTCGACGGCGTCGCGGGCGAGCGCGGCCATGCGAGGGCGGATCCCGGTGCTCGTGAGGAAGGCCTCGAGCTCCTCGAGGAGGTGGTCGCGATCGAGGGAGGCGACGAGCTCGCGGCCCAGGCGTGGGGCGTCGCGCGGCACGAAGCGGTCGAGTCCGAAGCGGCTCGCCATGCCGCTGCGTCGCGGGTCGTGGGTGAGCGTGGCCAGGGCCTCCTCGAGCTCGGTCGGGAGCTCGGGGCGGTCGCGGGCGAGGATGGCGGCGACGGTCGGGACCTCGATGAGGGCCGCGAGCGCGATGCGATCGCTCGGGCCCATGACGAGCAGCATGGCGGTGTCGGGGAAGGCCTCGGCGGCGCGCGCGAGCAGGCTCTGGGCGTCGGCGCCCATGAGCTCGGGGTCGAGCAGCGCGAGGCGGGGCGAGGCGCCGGGGGCGGTCTGGCTGACGGGCACGAGCCCGTGGCGGGCGAGGGCGGCGTGGGCCAGCGCCTCTTCGGAGGGGCGCACGCGCACGAGCACGTCGGTGCGGGGCAGGGGCGGCGGGGCCGTCGCGCTCATGAGTCGTCGGGCTCGGTGAGGCGCGGCTTGGACAGCGGCGATCGGGTGAGGTCGGCCGGCGGCACGCGGCCGCGGGTCTTGAGGCGGATCGGCGGCGGGACCGGGCGCGCGTCGGCGCCGCCGGCGAGGAACGCGGGCGCGGAGGTGACGCGCGGCGCACCGCGGAGGCCGCGAGCGCGGGCGTAGGCGTCGCCCGGGCCCGCGACGAAGCTGCCGAGCGCGCCGGCGGGGGTCTGCGCGAGCGCGGTGACGAGGGCGTCGCGCAGGGGGTCGACCTGGGCCTTGCGGGTGACCATGACGACCGCGACCGGGTAGACGCCGCCCTGGGC
This sequence comes from Deltaproteobacteria bacterium, assembly GCA_011526585.1. Lineage (GTDB taxonomy): Bacteria > Myxococcota_A > UBA9042 > PHBI01 > PHBI01 > WYBB01. Next base: position 18,001 of record WYBB01000090.1, on the reverse strand, counting down.
GAGGAGCTTGAGGCCGGCAGCGGCGGGGTGGCCGACCGGGGCGAAGGCGCCCTCGACGGCGCGCGCCTTGACGGCGGCGAGGGCGGCGGAGGCGTCCTTCAAGGCCCTGAGCTCACTGAAGAATTTGTCGGCGCTCAGCTCGCCGCCGAGCACGGTGTTCGAGTAGAAGAGGAGCTCGGCGGGGCCGGCCTCGGCGCAGGCGATGGGCTTTTGCTGGAGCGCGCCGACGTTCGCGGCGTCGACCCCGTAGAGGCCGACGGCGGGCGCGATGGTCGCGTGCGCGATGACCTCGCCGCCGCGCTCGAGGGCGAAGAGGCCGTCGGTGACGAGCAGATCGACGCGCCCGGAGAAGGCCTGCGCGTCCTCCTTGCGCGCGAAGACCTGGGCGCGCACGGTGAAGGCGCCCGCGGCCTTGGCGGTGAGATCGGCGGCGAAGCGGTCGGCCCAGGCGCTGCGCTCGGCGTTGGTGGCGAAGCTCGCCTGCGGCAAGAAGACGCCGATCTCGAGGGTCTGCGCGGAAACGGCGTCGGCGGTCGCGCACAGCGCGAGGGTCGAGGCGAGCGTCAGGTGGAGGAGGGTGGGGCGCATCACTTGGACCCTCCGAAGCCGAAGAGGCGGGCCTTGGTCTCGGCGCGCTCCTTGATGCGATCGGCCTGCGAGCCGCCGCTCTGGCCGTAGCGCTGGAAGAGCTCCCAGGCGGCCCGGTGCTCGCCGCGCCGGCCGAGCGCGTTGCCGAGGTTGTAGATCGCCTCGGGGGGGATCCCGCTGTCGGCGAGCGGGCGCCACGCCGTCTCGGCCTCGGCGCCGCGGCCGAGCATGAAGCGCGCGGCGGCGAGGTTGTTGGCGACCGCCGGGTCGGTGCTGCCGCGCTGCATCATGGCGGCCCAGATGCGCTCGGCAGCGGCGAAGTTGCCGGAGGAGAAGGCCTTTCGCGCCTCGACGTCGTCGGCGGCGGCGCCGATCGAGTCCCAGGCGGCGCCGAGCGCGCTGCGGTCGCGCACGCGATCGAGGGCCTTTCTCGCCTCGGCGGCGTCGCCGGCGCGCAGCCAACCGTAGGCGACGTAGCCCTGGCCGACGTCGCGCACGCGCGCCCAGGGCGGGCCGGCGTAGCGCGCGCTGGCGAGCACGTTGGCGAGGTTCCTGGCGGCGGCGGCGGGGTCGGCCGCGGCGAGCACGTTGAGCGCTTGCAGCGCGAACTCGATCGTCTGCTTGTCTTCTGCTTCGAGGTAGGCGCCGCCGCGGTTGGCGCGCGCGAGGGCGTCGCGGGCGCCGGCGGGATCGCCGCGCAGCAGGCGCTCGAGCCCGAGCTCGAGCCAGGCCTGGCTCCGGGCGTGGTCGACCGCCGGGCTCGGGGCGAGCTGGTGGGCCTCGTCGAAGGCCTTGGCGGCGGCGTCCCAGTCGCCCTTGGCGGCGGCGGCCTGGCCTTCGATCTGGGCGACGACGTGCACGAGGCCGGTGCCGTTGGCGCGCGCGGCGGCGGCGAGCGCGATCGCCTCGTCCGGCGCGCCGGCGATGAGGCGCGAGAGCGCGGTGGCGGCCTGCACGTCGGGGTGGCCGGCGGCGTCGGGCGGAGCGGTCGCGAGGGCCTGGTCGGCGTCGGCGGCGCGGCCGAGCGCGTGGCTCGCGACGACGAGGTTGGCGCGGGCGATGTGATAGCCCGGGTCGGCGACGAGCGCCTCCTTGAAGTGCACCTCGGCGCCGGCGCGGTCGCCCTTGTCCCAGGCCTCGAGGCCGAGCGCGGTGCGGGCGGCGGCGATGCCGCGGGGCGCGTCGCCGAGGGTCGGGTCGAGGGTGCGCGCGCGCTCGAAGGCGGCGAGGGTCTCGGCCATGCGCGCGAGCGCCCAGAGGTCGTAGCCGCGCTCGACGTGGTAGGCGGCGACCTGGTCGGCGAGCGCGAGCGCCTTGTCGTGCCAGGCGAGGGCCTCGGCGGGGCGTTGGGCCTTGCGGTAGACGGTTCCGAGCCAGGAGGCGAGCTCGGGCTCGGAGGGGGCGAGATCCTGCGCCTTCTTGGCGTGGTTGATCGCCTCGTCGTAGGCCTTTCTGCGCAGCGCAACGCGCGACAGGCCATACCAGACCCAGGGGTTGGCGGACTGGCCCTCGGTGCCGGCGTGCTCGAAGGCGGCGCGGGCGTCGTCGAAGCGGCCGAGCTTGAGCAGGCAGTCGGCGCGGAAGTAGAGGGCGGGGCCGTTCTTCGGCTCCTTCTTGAGGAAGCGCTCGAGCAGGAGCAGCGCCTCGCCGCAGCGGTCCTGCTTGATGCGTACCGATGCGAGATTATAGAGGAAACGCGCGCGGTCCGGCTGCTGATCGAGGAGGGACTCGTACTCCTGTCCGGCGGCGTCGACGTCGCCGCGGCGGAAGAGGGCGTTGGCGCGGTTGATGCGCGCCGGCACGTTGCCGGGGTGCGACTCGAGGAAGCGGTCGAGGGTCGTGACGGCGCGGTCGAACTGCTCGGCCTTGAGGAAGTAGGTGCCGATGAGGGCGAGCGCTTCGGTGTCGTCGGGGCGCGCGACGAGGTAGCGCTCGGCGTGTTGGAGGCCGGCCTCCCAGTTGGCCTGGCGGTAGTAGTGCTGGATGAGGAGCCACATCGCGTCGAAGCGGCGCTGATCGGTGGCGACCGACTCGAGCAGCGGCACGGCGAGGGCCTGCTCGCCGTTGCGGTAGAGGTGCAGGCCGAGCTGGTGGCTGACGTCGGCGTCGTCGGGCAGGCGCTCGTGGAAGGGGCGCATGAGATCGACGCCGTCCTGGTAGCGCCGCTCGAGGAAGAGCACGCCCGAGAGGCCGACGGCGGCGTCGCGTTGCTCGGGGTTGTCGCGCAGGAGGTCGCGGTAGATGCGCGCGGCTTCGTCGAGGCGGCGCTTGGCGGAGCGGGATTCGCCGCGCGCGATGAGCGTGCGCGCCGAGTCCATGGCGCTCGAGGCCTCGAGCAGGCGGCGCTGCACGTCGGCCGGCGCGGCGGCGACGAGCGTGACGAGCATGACGGCGGCGACGATGGTGGCGATGGTGCGGCGCGCGGCCGAGGCGAGGCTTGGCATCATGCGACCTTCCCGACCACGAGGGTCACGTCGTCCTGGAGGGCGGCGCCCTTGCGGAAGCGGCGCATGTCGGAGACGACGCGGTCGAGGACCTGTTCGGGCGAGCTCGAGGGGTCGAGCTGGCCGAGGATGTGCAGGAGCGAGCGCGTGGAGTACTGGCGGCCTTCGTCGTTGACCGCGTCGACCAGGCCGTCGGTGTACCAGACGAGGAGGTCGTCCTTGGCGACGCGGATGCGCTTGGCCTCGAAGCCGGCGGCGTCGCCGTCGCCGAGGCGGTTGCCGCGTGCGGCGAGGCGCGAGACCTTGACGCCGCTCTCGGTCCAGCGGATCAGCAGGCCGGGCGGGTGCGCGGCGGCGGAGAAGTAGAGGGCGTTCTCGGTGGCGTCGAGCACGACCGCGGTGGCGGTCATGAAGAAGGCGCCGTGGCCGGCGTCGTGGATGACGCGGTCGAGCACGCGCATGGTCTCGGCGACCTGCATGTCGCCGCCGTGTACGTGGCGCAGGGTGTCGAGGCAGCCCTTGGCGGTGGCGGTGAGGATCGAGGCGGGCACGCCGTGGCCGGTGACGTCGCCGATGAGGATCGCCGAGCGGCCGCGCGGCAGCGCCGAGAGATCCCAGAAGTCGCCGCCGACGTTGGAGGCGGGCTCGTAGTAACCGGCGACCTCGATGCCGGGGGCGGCGTGGGTGCCGGGGCGCGGCACGAGCACCGATTGGATCTCGCGGGCGAGGGCGAGCTCGTGCTCGAGCTCGGCCTTGGCGACCGACTCGTGTAGCAGCGTCTGGATGCGGTCGGCCATGTGGTTGAACTGGTGGCCGAGCGCGCCGACCTCGTCGGACTGGCGCACGTCGACGCGCGCGGCGAGGTCGCCCTGGGCGATGCGCGAGGTGGTCTGCGCGAGCCGCTGGATCGGGCGCGAGAAGCGCAGCCCCTGGAAGAGGGAGAGCAGGGCGCCGAGGACCAGCGCGAGGAGGCCGATCTTCAAGGTGAAGCCTAGGGAGCGCGAGATTGCCTCCTTGCGCTGCGCCTCGATCGCCTGGAGCTGCGTGTCGAGCGGCGAGAGGTCGTAGGCGAACTCGACGGCGCCGATCGGGCGCGGCTCGGGCGCGGCCGGGTCGAGGATCGGCCGGCGCAGGACGAGGAGCTTCTTGCCGTCGCGTGTCTCTTCCTGCTGGCTCGGCGAAAACCAGGTGTCGGCGGCGCCGGGCAGGCGCGTGAGCTTCATCGGGTCGACGCGGGCGCCGGAGTTTGCGAGGATCTCGCCGGATTTGTTGGCGATTTGGAGGTTGGCCACGCGTGCGTCGCGGCGCACGATCTGGCGCACGACGAGGTCCAGCGGTTCGAGCTCGGTGCCCTGGAGGTGCTCGGACACGGCGACGGCGAGCAGGTTGGTGGCGGACTCGGCGAGCTCGGCGACCTGCTCGCGGTAGGTCCTGGCGCGCTCGGCGGCCCAGTCGTCGTGCTCCTGGCGGACGGAGTCGGCGTGGGTGTAGCCGAGGAACGCCACGACGATCGCGACGAGCAATGTCGATGTGAGGGTGAGCTTGACGCCGAGTGATGCGCGCATCGGTCACTCCAACGTCAGGATGAGGTAGATGAGGACGCCGAGAACGCCGAGCATGGCGACCACGGCGACGATGAAGAGCCAGTCACCGCCGGTGGCGGCGGGCGGCGGGCCGAGCGGGGCGTCGTGGGTCCGGCCGAGCGGGTTGGCCGGGGGAGGCGAGGGGGGCTCGAGCGGACGCCGCGGGACGCCCTGCAGGCCGAGCTGGCCGAGCGGCTGGCTGCGGGTGGCGGGCGAGTGCGGGGGCGCGTGCGCGGTGTCGCCGGCGTGCGTGAGGGGCCTGCCGGCGGTGAGGAGGAGCTTGCGCGCGAGCTCGGTGATGCGCGCGAGCCGCTCGGTCGAGGGGGTCTCGGGGAGCGTGCGCACGAAGGCGAAGTAGCTGTCCTCGTCGTCGTCGAGGGCGTTCTCGCAGTCGGTGCGCTCGCAGTTGAAGCTCGGCAGTGCGAGGCGACCGACATGGGACGCGCCGGTGGCCCCGTTGAGCAGGCGGTGCGTCTCGAGCAGGCGCGACTCCTCCTTCTGGCAACGGGTGCAGTAGAGCGGCGCCGCGAAGGTGGTGATGTACGCACCCTCGGCGAAGTTCTTGACGAAGTTGACCTCGTTCATCACCGGCGGCGGGCAGTCGAAGAGCACGACGTCGGAGAACTTCGCGCGGACCTCGCGGAGCCAGTTCACCCAGTCGCGCACGCCGACCGAGTTGAGGCGCTTGACGCCGCCGAGATCGACGGCGAGCACGTCGGCCTTGGCGAGCGAGGCCGCGACGTGGGCCAGACCGTTGTGCTCGTCGATGACGCCGTCGAGCCGAAGCGCGGTGAAGCCGTCACCTTGCGCGACCTTCGCGTGCAGCTTGACGGTGTGTCGGCTCGCTTCGTGTCCCCCGACTTGCATCGTGGCCACCATAGCCTTGAAGCCGAAAGCGCTCAAGCGCGCGCGGGGCGTGTCGACTCTCGCGCTCGCAGCGCGATACGCGCTGCTCGGAGTCGACTTTTACGACGTCGCGAGTTGGTGCATGGTCCTGCGGACATGCTGACTCGCATCCTCACCGGTATCATCCTCGCGCCGCTCGTCGTGTGGCTCTTCCTCGCGGGCCCGACCTGGCTCGAAGCCGTGGTCGTCATCGTCGCCGGCGGGCTCTGCCTGGCCGAGCTCTACGCGATGGCGCTGCCCGACCATCGCCTCGAGCGCTGGGTCGGCACCGCGCTCGGCACGGGGATCATCACCTCCATGTGGCTCGTCCCCGAGAGCGACGTCGGCGACGCGCTCGCCGCCCTCTTCGTGCCGGCGCTGGTCGTGCTCGCTCGCCCCGAGCCGGTCGACCGCGCGGCCTTTCGCCTCTTCGCGCTCTGGGCCGGGATCGTCTACGTCGCCATCCCCTTCTACTACGGCGTCGCGCTGGCCATCGAGCCCGAGCCCTGGATCCTCTACGTGCTCGGCGCCGTCTGGTGCGGTGACACCGGCGCCTACTTCGCAGGTCGCGCCTTCGGGAGGCGCAAGCTCCACCCGAGAGTCTCCCCGAAGAAGACCGTCGAGGGTGCCATCGGTGGTCTCTTCGGCTCGCTCCTCGGCGGCCTCGTCCTGGCGCTGGTCCTCGAGCTCCCGCTGCCGCTCTGGCAGAGCGCGGGGCTGGCGGTCGTCGGCGGGGCGTTGGCGCAGCTCGGCGACCTCGCCGAGTCCCTCGTCAAGCGTTCCTGCGGCGTCAAGGACTCGGGGACCCTCTTGCCGGGTCACGGAGGCATGCTCGATCGCGTCGACGGCGTGGTCTTCGCCTTCCCGTTCTTCGCGTGGGCGCTGACGATGTGACCGTCGCTCCTGCGCGGCGCGCGCGTGCCTACTCGGAGGCGCGGGCCTGCGCGAGCAGCTGGCGGACCGTCTCGACGACGTCGTCGATGTCGAACGGCTTGTCGAGGTAGGCGTCCGCCCCGTAGAGCGGGGCGGTCAGCGCGTTCATGCGCTCGCCGATCCCGGTCAGCATGAGGATCGGCGTCGTGTTCCAGTCCGGCTTCGAGCGCAGGTACTTGCAGATCTCCCAGCCTGTCAGCCCGGGCATCATCACGTCGAGGATGATGAGGTCCGGCTGCTCGACCAGGATCAGCTCGAGACCCGACTCGCCGTCGTTCTCGACGAGCACCTCCCAGCCTTCCTCTTCCAGCGCGCCGCTGACCAGTCGCGTCAGCTCGAGGTCGTCGTCCACGTAGGCGATACGGATCGGCTCGTGCTCCTCGCCGATTCCCTGGTTGGACCCTGTGGCGGCGTTCGCCTTCTTCGAATTGGCTGGCATGTTGAACCCTCTCGTCCGTGCGGACCGCTGAGCGCCTAGCATGGCCGCGCCGCCAGCTCAAGGCGCTTGCTCGCACCGGGTCGGGATGCATGACGCCCCGCCGGTTGTTGCCGTCGAGCCTTTGCGCATGCAAGGGACGCAGGTAGGATCCCCGCACATGGCCTCGAGCGACCGCGACAACGCCGACGACACGAACGTGCCTCGCGCCACGCCTCCCGCATCCGCGGCCGCTGCGTCGCCGCGCGCCGCGCTCGACGAGGCCCTCGGCTTCACCCCGCTCGACGTCGCCAGCCCGCGCCGCCCCCCCGTTCTCTCTCGGCCGCGCCTCGGGCCCTCGACCGAGCGCGCGCCATCGTCGGGGGAGGTCCGCCCGTCGGTGCGCGCCCCCGGCCTCGTCAAGGTCACGCGCCCCGATCCTCGCGCGCGCTCGCTCGAGCCGGCGCCCCGCGGCGCCGCGGCCAGCGCACTCGAGCGCCCGATCGTGCACCCGCGCGCTCGCGCCGCGCTCGCACCGGCGCCCCGCCCGACCGAGCCGCCCGCGCTCCCTCGTCCTCCCGCCGCGCCCCAACCGCCTCCGCACCCGCCCGCCGCGCGAGGCGACGAGGACGAGCCCATCTTCGAGAGCACGCTGCGCGGCCTGACCCGCGCCCGGCTCTCGCAGCTCGCGTCCGCCCGTCCTGCCGCGCCCGAAGCCCCCCTCAGTGCCGCCTCCACGCCGATGCCCGCGCCCGATCCGGAGCCCCTGCAGCCGGCCACTGCGACCCACACGGTGATGCGCGCGCCGGTCTCATCGCTGCACGCGCGCATCTCGGTCGTCTCGCTCGTGCTCCTGTTCCAGGCGTTCCTCCTGCCGACCGCCGACGGTGCGCCGTGGGAGCTCGTCGCGCGCCCCGCCGAGGTCACGCTCCAGGCGATGGCCGCCCTCGTGCTCATCGCCGTCGTGCACCTCATGCCAGTTCGCGACCGGACGCGCGCACGCCTCGGCGTCGCCCTCGGCCTCCTCCTCGCCCCCTTCGCCTTCGTCGCGCTGCGCCACGCCGTCATCGCCGGCGCCTTCGACGACGGCCAACCAGCGCTCGAGCACCTCGCCGCCGGCGCGCTCCCGACCCCGGCGTTGCCGGCGCTCGTCGCGCTCGTCTTCCTGCCGGCGTCGCTCATGGCCCTCGCCCGCCGCGCCCGCCCCTGGGCGCTCTGGACCCTCGCCGCGCTCGGCCTTGGCGCCGCGACGGCCACGCTCGTCACGACCCCGATCGCCGAGCTTTTCGCCGCGCTCTCCGACGCGCCCTTCCTCGGCGATCGCGTCGCCGCCTGGCTCACGCTGCCGCTTCTCCTCGCCCTACCCAGCGCGCTGATCGTTCTCGCCGTGCCCCCGCTCCACCGCGCCGCCACACCGCTCGCTCTGTCCCTGTGGGCCGCCGCGCTCGTGCCACTCCTCGCGCTCGCCCTCTTCTCCGCCAGGTCCGATCAGTGGCAACTCGTGTTCGAGCCGCTCAAGCTCGTCGCCTTCCTCGCCGCGATCAGCCTGTATCTGTCGTCCGCTCTCGCGACGAGCACGCCGCGCGCCTGACGGCGAGCTCGCCGCGACGGCCCGCGGGGGGCGGCTCTGCCTGGCCTGGCCGGTCCTCGCGCCCTGGCGCGCGTCACTGTTCAGGCGTTGCGAGCAGCTTCTCGAGTGCCTTGTCCGCCTCGGCGTAGTCCGGATCGTCACCCGGCAGGACGCGCAGCGCGCGCGCGAACATCTCGGCGGCCTTGTCGGGATCGCCCTCGATCCCCTTGGCCTCGGCGACCCAGGCCTTCGCCTCCTTGGCCGCCTCGGCCTGCACCGCCTTGGCGTCGCCGGCGTTGGCGTCGAAGGTCAGCGCCACGCGCGCCAGGAGCCCGGCCTTGGCCACCTTCTTGTCGTCCATGTTCAGTCGCGCCAGCACGCCGTAGACCTTGCCGAGCTCGGTCGACAGCCGCTCCTTCTGGGAACCGCCCATGATCGCGTCCGCACGCCGCGCCGCGCGCAGGTAGTTGAGCTGCTCCATCGGCTTGTCGGGGTTGGCCGCGACCTGCTTCATCGCCTCGTCGAAGATCGTCGCCGCCGCGCTCCATGCCTTGGCCTTGGCCACGTCCGCGCGGGACGCCGTGCCGCCGTACACGATCGCGTCGAAGGCGTTCACGACCCCCTGGAAGTCTCCCTTGGCGTACGCGTCGAGCCCGGGCTTCAGGTCCGATGGCTGCGCCTTGGGCGGGTTGGCCGCGTTCGGGTCGCTCGGGTCGAGCTCGGTCAGGTCCGCGTCCGGCGCCGCAGCGCGCGCGATCGCGTCGCGAAATCCTTGTCCTTCCGGATACTTGTCGCGTGCGTACTCCAGCGCCTTCTCCACCGCCGCCTTCGCCCCATCGAGCTCCTTCTTGGCGAACAGGTCCGCCGCCTTGGCGAGCTGCTCGACCACGGCGCCCTCCTCGGCGATCTCGGCGAGCTCCTGGGCGAGGCCGTGGTTGGGCGCGCCCTCCTCGATCCCGGTCGCGCTCGTCAGGGCGTCGGTCCAGCGCTGCTCGCCCATCGCCTTGACGCTCTCGTTGAGCTTGCCGAACGCCTTGATCGCGTTTTCGACCGTCACCAGCCCCGAGTCACCGCCGTCGACCAGATCGTCGAGCTTCAGAGCCTCCAGGTACAGCTCGCGCGCCGCGAGGATCCTGCCCTCCTTGGCCGCCTTCTCCGCCTCGGCGACCTTGGCCTTGGCGGCCTCCTTCGGGTTGTCCCCACCGACGCCGGCCGTCTTGTCCTCGCCGGCCTTGTCCTTGTCCTCGCCGGCCTTGTCCTTGTCCTCGCCGGCCTTGTCCTTGTCCTCGGCGGTCTTGTCGTTGTCCTCGCCGGCCTTGTCCTTGTCCTCGGTGGTCTTGTCCTTGTCCTCGGCGGTCTTGTCCTCGTCGGGGTCGGGCTTGGCGACCTGCACCTCCTTCGGGAAGATGATGCCGAGCCCGCCGAACTTGTCCGCCGCGACGAAGCCACCGCCGAGCACGCCGACGATGATGCCGGCGATCGCCAGCTTCTTGCCGACGCCGCTGCCGCTCTTCGTCGGCTCCTCGACCTCCTCCTCGACCTCGGCCGCGGCGGTCTCGGCGACGCCTTCCCGCCGCTGCTTGAGCCGCCGCGCCTCCCACTCCGGATCGATCTCGAGCGCCTGGATGTCGCCGAAGGTCGTCTTCTCGACGACCTCCTCGGCTGGCGCCGCGCCGCCCTTGGCCTTGCCGACCTCGTCCTTGTCGTCGAACTTGTCGAGGCGCGCCGGATCGCGTCGCCGGATCTCGGGCTTGTTCTCCGCCACACGCCGAGCCGGCCGCTCCTCCTCCATCGCCGGCGAGATCCCCGTCGGCCCACGCCCGGCCGGCTCCGCGCTGGCGGCGCGCGGACTCGCGCTCATCACCCACTCGAGCGTCGTGCCGCCGGCCTCGATGCGCATCCCGTTCTGCAGCGCGATCTCCGTCACGCGCGTGCCGTCGACGCGCGTGCCGTTGCCCGAGCCGAGGTCGACCAGCTTCCACCCCGACAGCGTGCGCACCACGTTGAAGTGCTTGCGCGACGCCGACGCGTCGTTGATCACCACGTCCGCGTCGAGGCCACGCCCGACCAGCGTCAGGTCCTTCGTCAGCGGGAACGTCTTGCCCGCGTCCGGCCCCGCACGCACGGCGAGCGTCGGCTCCGCGTCCGCGCTCGCCGCCGGCGCCGGCGCCTCGGGCTTGCTCGCGCCGAGCCGCTTCGGCGGCGGCGCCTTGACCACCGGCACCTCCTCCTCGTCGACGAGGAAGGTCGCGTCGGCCGACTTCGGAGCCTCGCCCCGCCCCTTGCTCAGCGAAGGACGGTGCGCCTCGAACTCGTCGAGCGAAACCGCCATCGTCTTTTCGACGACCGGCTCGGCCGGCTCCTTCCTCGGGGCCGGGCGCGGTACCGGCGCGGGCGCCGCCGGCTTGCTGCTCACCGGCCGCGGGATCGTCCCGCCTCCGCGCTTGGCCGGCGACGGCGCGATCGCGTCGAGGTCGATGTCGTTGAGGTTGAGCGCCGAGGTCTTCTCCTCCTCCTCGGGCAGGGGCTTCGGCGCGGGTCTGGCCGGCGCGGGGCTCGGCTGGCGCATGGCGCGCTCGACCTCGTCGAGGTTGAGCGCCGAGGTCTTCTCCTCCTCCTCGGCCACGGGAGCGCCGCGTGGCTTGGGCCGCGTCGGTTGCGGTCGTGCCGCCGGCGGTCGCGCTGCCGGCGGTTGCGCCGGGGTCGCGCGCCCGGGCGCGGGGCGTGCCGCGGGCTGCGGTCTGGCCGGCGGCGCCGCGTCGAGCGCGTCGAGATCGATCTCGGCGAGGTTGAGCGCGCTCGTCTTCTCCTCTTCCTCCTCGACGGGGGCACGCGCGGCGGGCTTCTTCGGCGACGGCCGCGTCGTCGGGGGCGCCGCGCTCGGCATCGGGGCCTCATCCAGGTCGTCGAGGTTCATGTCGGCGAGGTTGATCGCGTTGGTCTTCTCTTCGTCCTCGTCGGCCGCTGGACGCGGCCGCGGGGCGGGGCGACCCGGAGGAGGAGCTGGGCGCCGCGCGCCACCATCACCGCGATTGACCATGTGAACCTCGTGCTCCGATCTCGGCGTCAGCCCGGCGTCGAGCCTCACTCGACGCAGCTGAGCCCGCGCATTGTTCGATGCGAGGTGCGGCTTGTCAACGCCGGGCAGGGCGCTCGGCGTTCCGGTCCGGCGATCGCCCTGGCGATCCCCTCGACCGCGCCGGCGCCATCGTGCAGGCTCACGTCCGTGAATGAGTCCTGCGAGCCTGCTCCCGCTCTCGCCCGACCGACATGGGCTTCGTCGGCGCGGCGCGCACGGATGGCGTTCTCGACCGACGCGCTGCCCTTCGACGCGATCGTCGCCGACGACCCGCCCCGCCGACGCCTGGGCTGGTCTCACGCCCCCGTCTCCGCGGCCGCGCACGGCGCGCTGCCTGCGCTGTTTTTTTCTTTCGATGTCGAAGGATTGCATGCGTTCTGGATGCGCGACGTCGCCTTCGATCTCGACCTCGTCTTCCTCGACGACGACGGCGTCGTGCTCGCCGTGCACACGCTCACGGCGGGCTCGACCGACCTCGTGCTCCCGCCCGAGCCGATCCGCTATGCCCTCGAGCTCCCCGCCGGCGGGGCTCGCCGCCACCGCGTGGCACCTCTTGTCCGGCTCGCCTTCTCCCCCGCCGACGTCGCGCCCGTCATCCCGCCGCACACGCCCGAGGTCCCGGTCGAGCCCGACGCACGCGACGATCCCGCGCTGATCCTGCGCTGGTCCGAGCGTGAGCACGCCTACTCCTCGCGCCGCTTCGCCGCCGCGATGTCGCTCCTCGGCTGGCCGCTGCGCGTCGGCCCCGACGACGTCGCCATCTGGCTGCACGGCGACGGCGGCCTCGTGCTCCACCCACGGGTCTGCCCGCTCGGCCCGCTCCAAGCCCTCACGCGCTCGCTCGGCCTGGCCTGGCTCCGCCTCGAGCTCGCGCCGCACGCCCGCCTGCGCCTGCCCGACGGCAGGCTCGTCACCGAGCGCTTCGACCCGCGCGCGCCCGACCTCTGGCTCGCCCGCATGCGCGCCTACGACCTCCTGCCGACCGACGGCCGCTGGCAGCACGCGCGCACGCTGCTCGTCGATCTCTCGGGCGACGAGGCCGCGGCCTTCGCGCGCCTGCCGACCCGCATCCGCTACGAGGCCCGAGCGTTCTCGCGCTCGCTCGAGGCCGGCCACTATCGCGTCGAGGCCGTGGCCGGCGCCGCCTTCGACGCCCGCCAGGAGCGCGCCTTCTCCGAGCTGCACGACGCCTGGCTCGCCGCCCACCCCGGGGCCGAGGACAACATGCGCTTCTGCCGCCCGGTCGCGCACGGCTACCAGGACGCGCTCACCGCCTACCTCTGCTGGCGCGGGACCGACCTCCTCGCCGTGCAGCTCCACATCCTCTGGGACTCGACGCTCTACTACCTCTTCTCCGAGACCGTGCCAGGCGCGCCCCAGGGGCTCACGCCCGGTCTCCTCTGGCACGGCGTCTGCCACGCCTTGGCGGCCCCCTTCGGCCCCTCGCCGGCGCCCGATCTGCTCGACCTCGTCGGCGCCTACGACGCCCGCTACCCGCGCTTCCGCGCCTTCGGGCAGGGCTACACCGCCGCCAAGCAGCGCTGGCACCCGACCTCGCTCTACTTCCCGCCGGCCGTCGCCTTCGCCGGCACCGAGCTCCCGCCGTGAGCGCCGCGCCCGATCGACCGCGCGCCACCGTCTCGCTGGTCCTGCCCGACGGGTGTGCCCACCCTTTTCTGTGGGTGCCCGAGGAGGACTTCACCGCGCCGCCCGCGACGCCCACCCTCGACGGCGCCGAGCTCGGTCTCGCCTACGTCTTCGCCGGCCCGCGCCGCGTCGCCTTCTGGACCCTCGGCTTCACCGCGCCGGTCGACCAGGTCTTCGTCGCTCCCACCGGGCGCGTCACCCAGGTCTTCGAAGCGCGCCCGCCCGACGACGCCACCTTGCGCGGCCCGGCGAGCGACGTCGTGCTCGTGCTCGAGCTCGCCGCCCACCGCGCCCGCACGCTCGGTCTCCTCCCGGGCGCCATCCTGAGCACGCCCGCCGGCTCCGAGCCCGCGATCTTCGACCCCGCCGCCGACCCCGGCTTCATCGCCATCGTGATGAGCGATCGCGCCGGCTGGTTCCTCGCCTGCGAGCTCCGCGCGCGCGGCTACCGCATCGCCCACGTGCACAACACCGTGCACCACGCCGAGGTCGACGAGGACGAGTTCGATCTCGAGCTCGTCTACGAAGACCCCGACGGCGTGCTGCCGCGCCTGCGCGAGCTCGGCCCGTGTCTCGTCCTCGCCGGCTCCGAGCTCGGCGTCAACGCCGCCGACTACCTCGCCGAGGCGCTCGACCTGCCCGGCAACGGCACCCTGCACTCGGTCGCGCGCCGCGACAAGGCGGGCATGGTCGACGCCCTCGCCGCCGCCCGGATCCCGGTGATGCGCCAGCTCCGCACCCGCAGCGCCAGGCGCATCCTGCGTTGGATGCAGCGCCGCGCGCTCGGCGAGGTCGTCATCAAGCCGGTGCACAGCGCCGGCACCGATCGCGTCACCATCGCCCGCTCTGCGTCCGACGTACGCGCCGCCGTGCGCGCCATCGTCGGCGCCCGCAATCGCCTCGGCCTGCCCGAGCACGAGGTCGTCGCTCAGGAGCGACTCGTCGGCCCCGAGCTCTACCTCAACAGCGTGAGCCGCGCCGGTCGCCACGTCGTGACCGAGATCTGGCGCGAGACCAAACGCTCCGCGCCGGCCGGCCCGCCCGGCACCCCGCCCGCGCCGTTCGCCTACGACACCTTCGAGCTCTGCCCGGGCGACGACGTGCTGGCCGGCTACCTCACACGCTGGCTCGAGCGCGTGCTCGACGCCCTCGGCGTCACCTGGGGTCCGGCCCACACCGAGCTCATCCTCACCGACGAAGGTCCGCGCCTCATCGACTTCGGGGCCCGCCTCGACGGCGTGCTCCTGCCTTCGCTCAACGAGGAGTGCATCGGCCGGAGCCCGGTCCAGCTCACCGCCGACGCCTACCTCGACGCGCCTGCGTTTCTGGCGTTCGCCGCCGAGCCGTACCGCTTGCGCGCGCACGCGCTGATGGTCGTCGTCGACAACCCCGCCGCCGGTGTGCTCCGCGACGACACCACGCTGCGCGAGCTCCATGCGCGCCTGCCGACCTTCCACGCGCTGCGCCCGCGCTGGGGGATCGGCGAGGTCGTGCCCGCGACCCGCGACGCCTTCAGCTACCACGCCATCGTCACCCTGCGCGACCCCGATCCGGACGCGGTGCGCCGCGACTACCGGACGATCCGCCAGCTCGAGTCCGCACGCCTCTTGCTCGACGTCACGCCCGCGCCACCCGACACCGCGCCGCAGCCCGCGACCACGCCGTCACCACCGCCGGATCCGCGGGCCACCGACGCCTGGGGTGAAGCGCTCGAGGCCTTCGGCTGGACGACCGTGCGCGACGAGGAGTCGGGCCTCGTCGGCCGTCGCAGCGCCGAGCTCGACGGCGTGCTCCTCTGGGTGCCCCGCCAGGAGCGCCCGCTCGAGCTCGCCGCCCTCGAGCGCCTGCGGCTCGAGACCGATGCCCGCCGCGTCGTCGTCGAGCTCCAGCCAGGCGCCATCATCCTGCCGCTCGTCGGCGCGCCTCTCCAGCTCTCGGCCTGGGACTCCGAGATCGCCGCGACCCTCGACGCGTACGGTCTCACGCCGACGATGCACGCCCAGGCGCCCGACCACCTCGAGCTCCTCGCCGCGAGCGCCTTCGGGACCTCCCACGAGGACTCGCCCGAGCCCGAGCTCACCCCGCTCGACGCGACCCCGCTCGCCGATCTCGAGCGCGTGTTCACAGAGGTCGGCGCGGCCGCCGTCGCGCGCTGGCCGGTCGCGCTCGCCGCGAGCTGGGCGGGTCACGGGCTGCCCGGCGCGCTCGCCGTGCTACGCGACGCGGACGACGGGATCGCCGCCGCCGCGCTCGGGCTCCTCCACGACGGCGCCGCGCACGTGCCGATCGCGCTCGGCTATCGGCCCGCCGATCTGACCCGGCTCGCCGTCGCGCTCGCCCGCGCCTGGCAGGTCGACCTCGTCGCGCCGGGCACCGGGATCTCGCGCCTGCCCGGCGGCACGCGCCTGCCGCTGCCCCCGGCGCTGCGCTGGCGCCGGCCGCGCTGGGCCACCTACCTCGCCGACCTCGAGCTCGTGCGCGACGCGGTCGGCGGTCCCCCCGCGCCCTCACCGCACCACGCGCCCGAGCTCGTGCGCCGCTTCGCCGCGCGCGAGCACCCGCTGGCGACCTGGGGCGGCGCGGCCATCGGCCAGGCGCTCGGTCGCATGCCGCTCTGGTCGCGCACGGCGATGCTCTTTCGCGAGGTCGCGGGCGACGCGCCGCACGCGGCGCTGCCTCACGCGCGCACCATCGACCTCGCCTCGCTGGCCGCGCTCGCTCGTGCGCACGAGCTGCTCTGGGTCGGCTGGGAGCCGCCGCCCGACGGCGGCGAGGTGATCGCGCACGACGGCACGCTGCACCGCCTCGACTGGCGGGATCCGCCGCTGACCCTGCACCGGGCCGCGGCGCTCGGGCTCTTCCCGGTGCGCGCGCGCTGGACGCACCGCAAGACCTTCGTGCTCGACCTCGCGGGGTCGGAAGACGAGGTCATGCACCGCCTCGAGCCCCGCCGTCGTACCGCGCTGCGCGCCGCTCTGCACGCCGCGGCCGAGGACCCGAGCGCCCACCCGCGCGTCACCATCACGCCGGCGGCCGAGCTCCGCGCCGCCGACTGGCGCCGCCTCGAAGCGATCGACGACGCCTTCCTCGAGCACACGCAGACGAGCGCCGAGCACGCAGACGACCTCGACCGCACCGCCGCGCCTCACCCACGCCGCGCCGCGCGCGCCCTCGCGCTCGGGCTCGGTCCCGAGGTCGTCTGCGCGACGTGCGAGGACGACGCCGGTCTCACATCCTACATCCTGTGTCTGCTGCACGACCGCGTCGCCTGGACGCTGCTCGGCACGACCCACCCACGCGCGCGCGACCAGAGCCCGCAGCTCCTCCTGCGCTGGGCGCTGATCCGCCATGCGCGCGCCCGCGGCTGCGACCTCATGGACCTCTATGGCGCCTGGGACGAGCGCCACCCCGACGAGCACCCGTCGTGGCGCGGCTTCTCACGCCACAAGGAGCTCCTGCACGCCTGTCCTGTCTACTATCCGCCGACGCTCGCGCTCTTTCCGGGTCACCGGAGCTGACGCGCGTGCTCGCACCCCGTGACCAGGTTCGTCACCCGTTGGGCTGAGCGCGCGGCTCCGAGCGCTTGGCCACGCCGGGCGCCTTGTTCTCGTCGGGGCCCGCCACCGGCAGCGACGGCGTCGAGGTCGGCACGCGCGGAACGACCACCGGCGCGGCGGCCTTGGCGGCGGCCTTGGCCGCGCTCTTCGACGCCTGCTCCGACGCGGTCTGGGTCTCGGCGACCTTGCTCGCCGCCTTGGCTGCGGTCTTGGCGTCCGGCGCGACCTTGGCGGCGGCCTTGGCTGCCGCCTTGGCTGCGGTCCTGGCGTCGGGCGCGGTCTTGGCGGCGGCCTTGGCCGCGACCTTGGCCGCGCTCTCGGGATCGGGCGCGACCTTCTTGGCGGCCTTGGCGGCCGCCTTGGCGGCGGTCTTGGCGCCCTGCTCGGCGTTGGGTGCCGACTTGCTCGAGGCCTTCGCGGCGGCCTTGGCCGCGACCTCGGGATCGGTCGCGGTCTTGCTGGCCGCCTTGGCTGCGGACTTCGCTGCCGTCTTGGCGTCGGGCGCCGACTTGGCGGCGGCCTTGGCGGCGGTCTTCGCCGCCACGTCCTCGTCGGGTGCCACCTTGGCGGCGGCCTTGGCGGCGGCCTTGGCGCCATTGGCCTCGTCGGGCGCGGCCTTGGCGGCGGCCTTGGCGGCGGCCTTCTCGTCGGGCGCGGTCTTGGCGGCGGCGCTGGCCGCGACCTTCGCCGCGGCCTTGTCGTCGGGCGCGGTCTTGGCGGCGGCCTTGGCCGCGACCTTGGCCGCCGCCTTCGGCTCAGGAGCCGCCTTGACGGCTGCCTTCGCGGCCGCCTTCGCCGCACCATCCTCGGGTGCGGCCTTGGCGGCGGCCTTGGCGGCGTCCTTCTCGCTCGCCACGGGCGCGGTCTTGGCGGCGGCCTTGGCGGCGCTCTGCGCATCGGGTGCAGCCTTGGCGGCGGCCTTGGCGGCGGCCTTGGCGGCGACCTCCTGATCGGGCGCGGCCTTGGCGGCTGCCTTGGCGGCAGCCTTGGGCG
Source organism: Deltaproteobacteria bacterium (assembly GCA_011526585.1). Lineage (GTDB taxonomy): Bacteria > Myxococcota_A > UBA9042 > PHBI01 > PHBI01 > WYBB01. The sequence continues at coordinate 307 of WYBB01000090.1, read as the reverse complement.
CGGCCTCCTCGGGCGCGGCTTTGGCGGCGACCTTGGCGGCGGCCTTGGGATCGGCCTCGGGCGCGGTCTTCGCCGCGGCCTTGGCGGCGGTCTTGGCTGCCGCCTTCTCGTCGGGCGCGGTCTTGGCCGCGGCCTTGGCAGCGGCCTTGGCGGCCTCCTTCTCGTCGGGCGCGGCCTTGGCGGCGGCCTTGGCGGCGGCCTTGGGCGCGGCCTCCTCGGGCGCGGCCTTGGCGGCGACCTTGGCGGCGGCCTTGGGATCGGCCTCGGGCGCGGTCTTCGCCGCGGCCTTGGCGGCGGTCTTGGCTGC
>WYBB01000089.1 GCA_011526585.1 Deltaproteobacteria bacterium | reverse complement strand
GCGCGGATCGCGCCTTCGGCCAGCTCGCGCGGGCTCATGGCGCTGCCGGCGGATAGACGCGCACCCCGCTCCGCGCGATCCGCTCGCGCAAGCTCGGCGGCGCGTCCTCGAGGCGCACGACGTCGACCGGCGCGTCGATGGCCAGATAGGCGTGCCCCGCCAGCGCGTCGAAGTCCGCGACCGTCAGCCCCGCGACCGCGAGATCGACGTCGCTGTCGGCGTACGGCTCACCCCAGGCGAGGCTGCCGAAGAGCCACACCTCGCTCGCCCCGAAGCGCTGCGCCAGACCGGGCAGGTGCTCGTGCACCTGCGCGACGAGCCGCGCCGCGCGCTCACGCCACTGAGCCTGGAGCACCGCGAAGCGCCGCTCGAGCGTCTTCATCGCCGCCTCGGGAGACACGTCCATCGCCATGAGTCTAATCCCGCCGCAACCGCGCCGCCAGCCGGCGCCACGATCACCTTGCGCGCCCGCGCGCGCGCAAATACGATCGCGCCATGACCGAGTCCGAGCTTGCCCGCCAGGTCCTCGACGAGTTGCCCCGCCGCTTCGGCAAGGCCGGCCTCGAGCGCATCGAAGAAGGTCTCGCCGAGCTGATCCGCGGCGAGCCGATCCCCGGCGCGGTGCCCGATCAGCGCATCACCTTCATGCGCGTGCCGGGGCTGACGGCCAAGCCCTTTCACGAGGCCGAGGCCTTCCCGTGGAACGCCGAGTTCGAGGCCTCCTGGCAGGAGGTCATGGCCGAGTTCGAGCGCGTCGAGGCCAAAAACGCCGGCTTCACCGACTTCGAAGGCTACGGCCGCGGCTGGCTCGCGTGGCTGTTCTCGTCCGAGGGCAAGTGGTTCGACGAGACGATGGCGCTCGCGCCGAAGACGACCGCGCTCTTGAAGAGCACGAACTACACCCAGGGCGAGTTCCTCTTCTCCGAGCTCTCGCCGGGCGGCGTGATCCCGCCCCATACCGGCGGCTGCAACGCCGTCCTGAGCGTGCACCTCGCGCTCATCGTGCCCGCCTCGGCGCGCATCCAGGTCGGCCAGGAGGTGCGCGCCTGGACCCCGGGCAAGGTGATCGCCTTTGACGACAGCTTCGTGCACGGCTGCTGGAACCCATCGAAAGATCGACGCATCTGCCTCGTGTGGGAGGTCTGGCACCCCGAGCTCAGCGAGATCGAGCGCCACGCGATGGCCTACGCCTACCAGACCATCATCAACACGCCCTGAGACGACCAACGCCGGGCGGCCACGAGGGCCGCCCCTCCAGCCCGCCTGCCGGCTTGGGCGCCGTCACCCCCAGCGCGACGACCTGACGTCCGCCTTGCTGTCGGCCTGCTCGTTGTGGGCGCGCGTCATCTGCTCCAGCTCGGCCTCGACCTCGGCGCGCACACGATCCTCGTCGGGCGTGTCCGGCGGCACCACGTGGAGCAGGATCGCGCGCCGCTCTTCGATCCGCCGGCCGCGCAGGAGCGGGATCAGCTTCCACGCGACCTCGCCGTCGAAGGTCGGGATCGGCAGGAGGTTCAACCCGATCATCACCGCGTTGACGTGAACGCACACCCGCTCGACCGTCGCGAGCCAGGGCGACGAGGCCCCGCCCGCCACCGCCAGCACGACCTCGGCCGCGATGAGCACGCCGAGCTGCGCCAGCACGCCCGACCAGGCGATCTGCACCTGCTCCTTCGGGGTGGCGACGCCGTTCCAGCGCACCTCCCCGCCGAGCCCCTGCAGATCGACCCCGACCACGCGCAGGCCGACCCGCTTGATCGCCGCGTGGTGGCCGGCCTCGTGCGCCAGCACCACGCCGAAGAAGAGGAGCCACGCCAGCGGCGCGAGCTCCCACGCGCCGGCCATCGCCATGCCCAGCGGCAGGGACCAGTGCCAGCGAAGCGGCGCCGCGCCCCACCTCCCGAACCGCGCATACCCGGCCGTGAACATCATAGTGCTTCGAGGTTAGCGCCTCGCGCGCCTCGAAGGAAGGGATGGTCACGGCCAGGTCGGCCGGACGGGCTCGGGCCGGGCCTGGACCGGCCCGGCCACGCCCTTCAACGGGCCTGCATCGCCTTGAAGAAGGCGTCCATGTCGCGGCGCTCCGGCGAGAAGTCGCCGCCGCCGGCCGAGCCCGCGCTCGCGCCCGCGTCCCCGGCGCACGAGTTGTACGCGAGCGAGCACGGCGGGTTCTGGATCGCCTCCTGCGCGCAGGCCTGGAAGTCCGCCGCGCCGTAGCACTCGATGTTGAGGCAGTAGTTCAGGTCGAACCAGGCCGTCGTCGCCGGCTCGGTCGCGGCGGAGAAGCAGGCGCGCTGGCAGACGACGTCGGTGTTCGAGGCGCAGTTGGCGCTCAGGCACTGGAAGATCCCGCTGCAGGTGCCGTTGCCGTAGGTCGCGCCCGAGTAGCACTCGGCGATCGCCGAGACGCAATTCTCCGACTCGCACTCGATCGAGTCCTTGATCTGCTGCTCTGTCGGCTGCTCACCGGGGTTGATCTGCGGGATGCAGCCGTTATCGTCGAGGCAGCCGAGGTAGCCCTGGAAGAAGCCGACCTCGTCCTGGCCCTCGGCGGCGCCGAGGCAGGTCTGCAGGCACTGCTCGGTCGTGCACTCGCTCGCGCAGGACAGGATCCCGAGGCAGATCCCCGCGCCGTCACCGCCGTTGGTGTCGGGCGTCGTCGTCGTGTCCGGCGTCGTGTTGGTGTCGGGAGTCGTCGTCGTATCCGGCGTCGTCGTCGTGTCCGGCGTCGTCGTCGTATCCGGCGTCGTCGTGTCGCCGTTGCCCGTCGTCGTGTCACCGCCGGTCGTCTCGCCGCCGCTCGTGTCGCCGCCGCCCGTCGTGTCGCCCGCCGGCGAGGTCGCGTCATCACCACACGCGGCCACGAGGCTCGCCGCACAGAACACCGGAAGAACAATACGTCGCATGGCCCTGCTCCATCGTCCCGAAAGGAGCGCGGACCTTAATGATCCCCAAAACTCACTGTCAAGCACCTTCCTCCGAAACCCGGCCGCCTTTGGGTCTCCTCCGTTGACTCCCGCGCGGCATGCGGCTACCTCGGCCTGCCCAGGTGAGGTGGCTGGTGTAGCCGGCCGAGGATCCGCCACGATGCAGAAGACCCCGCACCCCTACGCCGCGTTCGCCAAGGACGTGCTCAAGCCCGCTCGCTACCTGGGCGGCGAGTACCAGTCCGTCGTCAAGGACCGGGACGCCGTCGACGTGCGCATCTGCCTCGCCTTCCCCGAGCTCTACGACATCGGCATGTCCCACCTCGGGACCAAGATCCTCTACTCGATCCTGAACAAGCACCCGCGCATCGCCTGCGAGCGCGCCTTCACCCCCTGGGTCGACATGGAGCGCGAGCTGCGCGCACGCGACCTGCCCGTCGTCTCGCTCGAGACCGCGACCCCGCTCGGCGACTTCGACGTCGTCGGCATGTCGCTGCAGTACGAGATGACCTACACCAACGCGCTCAACCTGCTCGACCTCTGCCGCATCCCGCGCCGCGCCGACGCCCGCGGCCCCGCCGACCCGCTCGTCATCGCCGGCGGCCCGACCGCGACCCACTGCGAGCCGGTCGCTCCATTCTTCGACGCCATCCTGATCGGCGACGCCGAAGAGGCGCTGCCCAAGGCGCTCATCGCCATCGCCGCCTGGAAGAAGGACGGCCTCGACCGCGCCGCCATCCTCTCCCGCCTCGCCCACGAGCACGTCGGCTGGTACGTGCCGTCGCTCTACGAGCGCGTGCTCGATCCACGCTCCGGCCTGATGGTCGTCGACCCCGCCACCGCGCGCGGCCCCTTCCCCGTCCGCCGCGCCGTCGTCGAGGACATCGACCGCTTCCCCTTCCCCGACGACTCGCCGGTCGCCGCCGCCGAGGCGATCTTCGACCGCGTCTCGATCGAGATCGCGCGCGGCTGCACCGAGGGCTGCCGCTTCTGCCAGGCCGGCATGATCTATCGCCCGGTGCGCGAGCGCGACCCGGACCGCATCGCCGACACCATCGTGTCGGCGCTCGACAAGGGCGGCTACGACGAAGCCTCGCTGACCTCCCTCTCGACCGCCGACTACTCCTGCGTCTCGCCGCTCATCAAGAAGGTGATGGCCAAGATGCGCGAGCGCAAGGCGAGCCTCTCGGTCAGCTCGCTCCGCGCCTACGGCCTCGACGAGGATCTGCTCGACGAGATCTCCTCGGTCAAGG
>WYBB01000088.1 GCA_011526585.1 Deltaproteobacteria bacterium | reverse complement strand
TACAACCGCCTGGTCTCGACGGTCGACGGGCACTCGCTCAAGTGGGTGCACGACGAGACCTACGCCGAGTGCCAGACCGTGTGCGACGACGGCGCCGAGAGCAAGGCGCGCCTCGACGCCGCGGTGGCGGCGCTCGCGGCCGACGCGACCGTGAGCACGTACATCAAGGGCGCGGGCGGCGCGCGACCCTACAGCGAGCAGGAGCTCGAGGTGATCGCCTCGACCTTCGCGCGCGGCAAGGAGATCGCGCGCCAGATGAAGCGGCCGGAGCACCTGGCCGGGTTCGTCGCGGTGCTCGGCAAGCTCAAGGAGTCGGGGCAGCTGGGGCGCGCGGTCGGCGAGACCCCGTCCTGCATGATCTACGTCGACTTCAAGCGCCGCTTCGGCGGGGGACGGGCCGAATGTCTCAGGTGATCGCGCGTGCGCTCTCGCTCGCGGCGCTCTCCGGCCTCGCGCTCGCGGCGTGCGACTATCGCAGCCCGGCCTACCCGGTGCTCGGCTACGAGACCGGCGACCAGCAGTGCGAGGACGGGGTCGACAACGACCTCGACGGCACGATCGACTGCGACGACGCCGACTGCCTGATGACCTCGACGCTCTGCGGCGAGTACGTGCCGCTCATCCCGAGCTTCAAGGTCGAGAACACCCTGCGCCTGTGCCGCGACGGCATCGACAACGACGACAACGGGCAGTTCGACTGCGGCGACCGCAAGTGTCAGGCGATCGCCGAGGTCTGCTGCGGGCGCGAGTTCACCAACGAGCGCTGCAACGACGGGCGCGACAACGACGGCAACGGCTTCACCGACTGCGAGGACTTCGGCTGCTCGCGCGGCATGTACGTCACCGTCTGCCGCGAGAGCGACGACGTCGGCTGCCGCGACGGCATCGACAACGACCGCGACGGTGACACCGACTGCCGCGACTCGGGGTGCGAGGACCTGGCGGTCTGCCGCGAGACGATCTGCGACGACGGCCTCGACGACGACGGCGACGGTGACATCGACTGCGACGACCGCGACTGCGGCGGGGTCGGCGGCTGCGAGATCCCGCCGAGCAACCCCGAGGACTCGATCGCGACCTGCGGCGACGGCGTCGACAACGACCGCGACGGCTTCACCGACTGCGACGACTTCTCGTGCAACCGCGACGCCGCCGAGGATGTCGTCGCCTTCTGTGCCGCGCGCGCCGAAAACACGCTCGACAAGTGCAAGGACGGCAAGGACAACGACGGCAACGGCCACACCGACTGCGGCGACTTCTCGTGCTCGGACGCCGATGACCAGGCCGTCGTCGACTACTGCGCGAGCGTGGCGGAGAACACGATCGCCAAGTGCTTCGACGGCAAGGACAACGACGGCAACGGCTACGCCGACTGCGGCGACTTCTCGTGCTCGCGCGCCGACGATCCCGAGGTCGTCGCCGCCTGCGCCGCGGTGCTCGAGGTCACCTTCGAGAAGTGCAGCGACGGCATCGACAACGACGGCAACGGCTACGCCGACTGCGCGGACTTCTCGTGCAGCCAGGCGGACGACCTCGAGGTGCGCCGCGCCTGTCAGGAGAGCCTCGGTCTCACCACGGAGGAGGCCGACTTCTATTGCTCGAACGAGACCGATGACGACGGCGACGGCTTCGTCGACTGTGATGACTGGGACTGCGCGTGGAATCCGATGGTGACGGTGTGCGCCGGACAGCCGAGGGTGTGCGAATGAGATCGAACGTGACGGCGTGGGGAGTGAAGGTGTGCGCGGCCATGCTCGTGGCGGTCGGCCTGGGCGCGACGGCGTACGCACAGGAGACCGAGTGCACCGACGGCAAGGACGACGACGGCGACACCGTCTACGACTGCGGTGACAACGACTGCAAGGACCACCCGGCGTGCAAGCCCGACGGCAGCGACGAGGTGGGTGAGGCGCGCTGCGGCGACTTCGTCGACAACGACAAGGATGGCCACGTCGACTGCGACGACAGCGGCTGCATGGGCACCCGGGCGTGCGCCGGCAGCTGGGACCTGCAGATGGGCGAGAAGGTCGGCGGCACCGACTCGGGCGTCGACGACGACGCCATCCCCGCGCTGGGTCCGGGCATGAGCGTCGAGGACCTGCTCGGCAAGGGCGACGACGCCGACGGCGAGCGCTCCGACGAGGTCTGCTCCGACGGCATCGACAACGACGGCGACGGGCGCATCGACTGCGCCGACTTCGGCTGCCGCTTCGACGCGCAGGTGAGCGTGTGCCGCGAGAACCCGGGCATGCGCTTCTCGATCGTGTCGCACATCAGCCAGATCTACGACATCGAAGAAGACACGATGGACACGCGCTTCACCGTGCTGCAGCTGCGCGCCTTCGGCCCGATCCCCTTCATCCAGGATTCGTTCTTCCTCGTCTCGATGCGCGCCGAGCGCACGCCGCGCCTGACCTTCGCCATGTTCCAGGTGCCGCTCGGTGGCGGGCACTACCTCAACATCAACTCCGGCGGCGGCGGCCTGTCGACGGCGCTCATCCGCTCGGCGTCGAAGCAGCTCCTCATCGACTCGCCCTACTACCTCTACAACGCCTTCGAGCAGGGCAACGGCGCCGCCATCGAGCTCGGCGGCCAGCTCGACACCGAGGGCATGTTCGACTACCGCGTCTACGCCGCGGGCGGCTCGGGCCGCTCCAACGGCAACGTCGGCGGGCGCTACTTCACCTTCGACAACACCAACTACACCTGGTCGGTCGGCGCCCAGATCGGCATCGATCTCATCGGGCACCTCACGCGTTGGGACAGCCCCATGCTCTACACGCCCGTGCCGACCGCGCTCGGGCTCTCGGTCGGCTTCAAGTACGACCAGCGCGCGCAGGAGCGCTACCCGGCGAGCAACGTCAACCTCACCCTGCGCCACGCCGGCTTCATCGGCTCGGCCGAGACCTACATCAAGCGCGAGCTCGAGTTCGGCTCGTGGCAGGTCGCCTGGAACGTCAGCCTCGGCTACCTGATCGTACCCAAGCTCTTCCTCGTCGCCGCCGACGTCGGCCAGTACATCCCGGGCGACGTCGACAACCCGCCGCTCGTCGCCGAGACCGACATCGATCGCCAGCTCGACGAGCTGCAGTGGCGCGTCGGCCTGCACTGGTTCTTCTGGCGAAACATCGGCGTGATCTCCGCGATCTACACGGACCGCACGCTCGCCAACGAGGTCGAGGGCGACCCCGACACCCACGAGCGCACCTTCAAGCTGGTCGGCCAGTACCGCTTCTGAGCGCGTCCCGGCGAGCGCCCGTCGTTACGCCAGGCGCGCGGCACGCAGGACCCACCCGCTCACGCTCCCGAGCGAACGGGGGCGATGAAAGCAGGTTGTCAGATCTCCAGGCTGGTATTGGCGGTCAAAACCGGTCAATATCGCCGCTGTCTGCCTCCCTCCGTCGAGGGCGGCCGATCTCTCCGCGGAGAGCGTGCGATGGTCACCGGCATGCGGGTATCCGCCGGACACCGTCGCGCTGGAGGACGAACAAGCATGCGTTCCATCACGGCCACTCTCGGGTTGGCGTGCCTCGTGGCAACGTCGCTGAGCACCGCTGCGCGCGCCGAGCTCACACTCCTGCCCACCGACCAGGCCAACGCCATGGTGCAGGCGCTGATCGACCGCGGCGTCGCGGTCGTGCAGGTGAGCTACGAAGGCGGGGCCGCGCTGCAGTGGAGCTACACGCCGTTTTCGGATCTCGACGGCTACCAGTCGGGAGGCGACGGTCCGGTCGCGGTTTTCACCGGCGGGCCACTCGGCATGCGCGACGGCCTGCTCATGACCAGCGGCGAGGTCTCGCTCGTGGCCTCGCCCAACCTCTCGCCCCCCGGCAACCAGGCCAGCGGCGACTTCGGCCCGCGCACCTTCGAGGGCGCGACCGGCGTGCTCACCCCCGACATCGGGCCCGAGCCGATCGAGCCGCTCTGCCACTCGCTCATGGACAGCGACCCCTCGATCAAGCCGCACGACGTGGTCAAGCTCACCATCGACTTCACGCTCGACGACGGCTTCGACGGGATCCAGCTCGACTACGTCTTCGGCTCCGAGGAGTACCCCGACTACGCCCCCGGCGGACAGGCCGGTCAGCCGAATTACCCGGACTCATTCGGATTTTTTGTCCGACCGGCCGGCGAGAGCGCCTTCACCAACTTCGGCCGCGACCCCCAGGGCATGCCGATCAACATCAACGGCCCGTTCTTCTCCGGCGACAACGTCGTCAAGACCTACGACGGGCACGACCCGATCTCGGAGTACAACGGCCTCACGCCGCACCTGCGCAGCGCCTTCCCGCTCGAGTCCGGCTCCGACAAGGTGCACCGCATCGTCATCGTGATCTGCGACGCCGGCGACCAGTGGCTCGACTCCGGCGTCTTCATGCGCGCGCTGGCCGGCTGCAACGGCCCCTGCGACACGACGACCTGGTGCGGCGACGGCGCGCTGCAGGCCGGCGAGACCTGTGACGACGGCAACGTCGTCGCCGGCGACGGTTGCTCGCCGGGCTGCGAGAGCGAGACCTGCGGCGACGGCACCCTCGACGCCACCGAGCAGTGCGACGACGGCAACGCGATCGACAGCGACGGCTGCGTCGCCTGCCGCTTCGCCACCTGCGACGACGGCGTGCGACACGTCGGCAACGAGACCGGCGTCGACTGCGGCGGCACCTGCCCGGCCTGCCCTCCCGGCGACCCCTGCGAGGACCACGACGACTGCACCACCCTCTTCTGCGACCCGCTCAGCGACACCTGCCAGCCGCCGCCCGCCACCGTGGCGATCGACGACTTCGCCAGCGCGCTCGGCACCAACCCGGTCGCGCTGCCGGTGGTCGACCTCGTCGCCAACGACGACAACGCCGATCACGCGACGTTTTCCCTCGTCAGCGGGCGCACCAGCGCCGGCGGCAGCGTCAGCCTCGGCGCCGGCATCGTCACCTACGCCGGCCCGATCGCCTTCGGCGGGCGCGACCGCTTCGACTACCGCGTGTGCAACCCCTTCGACCCGACGATCTGCGACGTCGCCACCGTCTTCGTCGACGTCAACCGCCCGCCCGTCTTGAGCGACCACACGACCTGGATCGCCGTCGGCACCCCGTCGGTCAGCCTGCCCGTCTCGACCTACTTCAGCGACCCCGATGGCCACGGCGTCGGCGTCGCCACCGTCGACCTGCAGGTCTCCGGTCCCGCGACGGTCTCCGTCGGCGTCGACGGCACGCTCGTCTTCACGCCGAACAACGCCTTCGAGCCGGGCCAGCACGTCGTCTCCATCGCCGCCTGCGACGACGTCACCCCGGCTGGCTGCGGCGCGTCGACCTGGACCGTCATCATCAACGATCCGCCGGTGCTGCAACCGGTCGAGCTCACCCTCGCCGCCGGCAAGCAGAAGGTCGTGCCGATGAACGACTGGTTCGTCAGCCACGGCGTCATCGTCGGCGACATCCCGAGCGACGGCGACGTCGACGGCCTCCTGCCCTTCCGCGTCAACAACGAGCCGGCCGGGATCTTCGGCATCGTCAAATCGCTCGGCAACGGCAGCTGCTCGATCGACCCGACCGGCAGCGTCACCATGGTCGCGGCCGCCACCCTGACCGGCAGCGGGGTCTGCTACGTGCAGGCGTGCGAGGAGCTGCCCGCCCTCGACGGCCGCGTGTGCACGGTCACCACCATCACCATGCGCGTCAGCGAGTGCCTCGGCCCGGCGGACTGCCCGACCGGGCTCTGCGACCTCACCACCAACACCTGCGTGAGCTGCCTCGACTCGATCAGCGGCGGCGGCGTCGACGTCGGCTGCAGCGGCACCCACCCGATCTGCACCGGCGACACCTGTGTGCCCTGCGTCGACGACGGCGGGCGCCCCGACAGCGGCTGCAACTTCGATCTGCCGCAGTGCGTGCGCGGCGAGACCTGCGTCGAGTGCCTCGCCACCGCCGACTGCGACAACGGCGAGGTCTGCGACCAGACCTCCAACACCTGCGTGCCCTGCCGCGACACCGTCGGCCCCGGCGGCCTCGACCAGGGCTGCAGCCCGGCGCTGCCCGCCTGCTGGACCCAACCGCTCAACCCGACCTGCGTCGAGTGCCTCGCCGATCAGGACTGCCCCGGGCAGGTCTGCGATCTCGCGCGGCGCGTCTGCGTCGAGTGCCGCGACACCGCCAGCGGCGGCGCGCGCGACGCCGGCTGCGAGGCCGCCGATCCGATCTGCCTCGGCAGCGGCGACGCGGCGACCTGCGTGCCGTGCGTCGACGACAAGACCATCGGCGTCGACTCCGGCTGCACCACCGCCACCCCGGCCTGCGAGGACGACGCCGGGCCGCGCGTGTGCGTCGGCTGCGAGGCCGACACCGACTGTCCCAACGGCCAGGTCTGCGACCCGCTGCTCGGCCGGTGCCTGCCTTGCCGCAACACCGTCAGCGGCGCCGGCCAGGACGCGGGCTGCCCGGGCAGCGCGCCGATCTGCGACGAGAGCGCCGAGCCCGACCGCTGCGTGCCGTGTGTCGACGATCGGCCCTCGGGCACGACCGATACCGGCTGCTCGGCCGAGACGCCGCAGTGCTTCGATGATGCGCCGGGCGGCCCGGTCTGCGTCGGCTGCGAGATCGACCAGGACTGCCCGCGCGGTGTGTGCGACCCGTCCGGCCGCTGCCGCGGTTGCATCGAGGTGCCCGGTCCGGGCAACGATCCGGGCTGCAGCGACGCCGCGCCGATCTGCGACACGGACGAGGAGACCTGCGTGCCGTGCAAGGACGTGGCGCCTCCCGGCCAGGTCGATCCGGGTTGTTCGACCGGCAAGCCGGTGTGCGAGCGCCTCGCCGGCGGCGAGTCGCGCTGCATCGTCTGCGGCGACGACCGCGACTGCGGCGACGACATGGCGTGCGTGCCGGAGCTCGGGCGCTGCGTGACGATCGAGATCGGCCTGGCGGTCCCCGATCGGTACGAGACCAACCAGGGCCAGACCCTGGTCGTGACCGAGCCGAGCGGCATCATGCTGAACGACATCGTGCCGCCGAGCGGCCCCGCGCGCGTCGCGCTGGTGCTGGCGACGCGCCCGAACGAGCAGCGCGAGGGCGTGGTCACCGTCAACGACAACGGCTCGTTCAGCTACGTGCCGGCGCCCGACTTCTTCGGCACGCTCGTCTTCGCCTACGATCTCTTCGCCGGCACCGGCCCGGCCACGCGCGCCGACGTGACGATCGTCGTCAACGCCGCGCCGATCGCCGAGGACGACAGCGCCGAGACCCCGGTCGATACGCCGGTCGAGATCCCCGTGCTCGCCAACGACGCCGACCCCGAGGGCGACGAGCTCGCGCTGGCCGCCATCCCCCAGTCGCCGGTGCACGGCGTGCTCGGCTTCGACGATGACGGTGGCATCGTCTACTCGCCCGACCCCGGCTACGAGGGCCCCGACCTCTTCGTCTACGAGGTGTGCGACGCGCACGGGGCCTGCGACACCGCCACGGTGACGGTGCAGGTCGGCGACGGCCTGCTCTTCGAGCTGATGGCCGCCTCGGACCGCGCCGAGACCCCCGAGGACACGCCGGTCCTGATCTTCATCGCCGCCAACGACGCGCCCGAGCTCACGCCGCTGGCGATCGTCACGCCTCCGCGCCACGGCGCCGCGCGCCTGCTCGACGACGGCACGGTCGTCTACGTGCCCGACCCCGACTGGCACGGCGAAGACGTCTTCAGCTACACGACCTGCAATGAAGGTCGCGCCGTCTGCCGCGACCAGCACGTGCTCGTCATCGTCACGCCGGTCGACGACCCGCCGACGGCGCGCGACGACCAGACGACGACCCCGGCGGGCACGCCCGTGACGCTGGCCGTGCTCGACAACGACAGCGATCCCGACGGCGGGATCCTGTCGAGCCCGACGATCGTCGAGGGGCCGGACCACGGCGCCGCCAACGTCGTCGGCGACGGCATCGCGTATTCGCCGGCCCCCGGCTTCGAGGGCACGGCGCGCCTCAGCTACGAGGTCTGCGACGCCGACGGGCTCTGCGACGTGGCGCTGGTGACGATCGTCGTCGGCGGACGCGAGGGTGAGGACAACGGCGCGCCGATCGCGCGCGACGACGAGGCCGCGACCGACGAGGGCGAGCCGGTGGTGATCCCGGTGCTCGACAACGACAGCGACCCCGATCGCGATCGCCTGATCGGCGGACCGGCGTGCGACCCGCTCAACGGCGAGGCGGTCTTCCTGCCCAACGGACGGCTCGAGTACACGCCGGATCGCGACTTCGCGGGCGTCGACCGCTTCTGCTACGTCGTGTGCGATCCGGCGGGCGCGTGCGCCGTCGGCGAGGTGCTGGTCACGGTGCGGCCGGGCGAGAACCTGCCGCCGATCGCGCTCGACGACTTCGTGACGACGGCGATGGGCGTGCCGGTGACGATCGACGTCACCGCCAACGACGTCGACCCCGATGGCGACGCGGTGGTGCTGACGATCCTCGGCACCGTGCTCGTCGGCGAGGGCGCGCTCAGCGATGGGCAGGTCGTCTACACCCCGCCGCCGGGCTTCACCGGGCGCACGATGTTCGAGGTGACCGTCAGCGACGGGCGCGGCGGCAGCGACACCTCGGTGGTGGTGGTCGACGTGCTGCCGGTCGCCAACCGCGGCCCGCTGGCGGTCGACGACGAGTACCTGGTGAGCCAGTCGGTGCCGACGGCGCTGCCGGTGCGCGTCAACGACAGCGACCCCGACGGCGATCCGCTGGCGATCACCTGGGCGACGCAGCCCGAGGCGGGGCGCGTGGTGGCCGGCCCCGACGGCGACCTGATCTTCGAGCCGAGCGAGCCGCTGCGCGCGGGCCTGCTGGTCGGCGTGCTCGGCCCGCTGCACTTCCGCTACGAGATCACCGACGGGCGCGGCGGCTTCGACATCGCCGAGGTGATCCTGCGCTTCGGCGACCGCGATGGCGATGGCGTGCCCGACGAGGGTGAGGTGAACCTCGGCACCGATCCGGACGACCCCGACACCGACGACGACGGCGTGCCCGACGGGGCGGAGATCGCCGGCGGCGATCCGACGACCTACGACGACGGCGTCGACACCGATCCGCTCGACGCCGACACCGACGACGACGGCATCAAGGACGGCGACGAGCTCTTCGGCGAGGGGCCGCTCGACGGGCAGGAGACCGATCCGCTCGACTGCGACAGCGACGATGATCTCCTGTGCGACGGCCTCGAGGTCGGCGTGAGCGAGCCGGTGCCGGGCGGCACGAGTAGCGGCGGCGTCCCCTACGATGGAACCGATCTCGAGGTGTGGCAGCCGGACCTCGATCCCGACACCAGGACCGACCCGCTCGACGACGACACCGACGACGACGGCCTCATCGACGGGACCGAGGACGACAACGGCAACGGGCGACACGACGGGACCGTCGGAGGCACCGGCGAGACCGGGCAGGGCGAGACCGATCCGCTCGACCCCGACAGCGACGACGATGGCCTGCTCGACGGCACCGAGCTCGGGCTCATCACGCCCGAGGGCGTGAACACCGACCCGGCGATCTTCGTGCCCGACGCCGACCCGCTGACGACCACCGATCCGATGGACCGCGACACCGACGACGGCTCGGTCTCCGACGGCATCGAGGACGAGGACCTCAACGGGCGCATCGACCCCGGTGAGCGCGACCCGAACTTCGGCGACGACGACCTGCGCCCGGACGAGGCGATCGACATCGATCAGTTCAAGGCGATCGGCGGCGGCGGGTGCACCGGCGGCGAGGCCGGGCTGATCGCGCTCTTCGCGGCGGTCGCGCTCGGGCTGTGGCGGCGGCGCGTCGGGCGCGGCGATATCAGCGCGCTTCGGTGAGTCGCTTGCGCGTCTCGCGCTCGAGCATGAAGGCCGCGTCTTCGAGCAGGTGATGCTCGCCGGGGCGGTTGCCCTGGCTGACGACCAGGGTCATCGCGTCACGGCTCTGCCGCTCGACCGGGAACGCGGTGACGAGGCGCGGTGGGTCCTCGAAGGCGTAGACGAAGACCCAGCCGCTCCAGCGCGCCGGCCGCTCGATGGTGTAGTTGCCCTTGGCGTCCTTGCCGCCGATCTCGCCCTTGTCGAGCGTGGTGGCGCGGAAGACCGCCACGTGTTTCACCTTGGCCAGGCTCGCGACGCGATTCTCGAGGTTGAGCGCGGCCGCGAAGCTCGGATCGGGGTCGGGCTCGAGGTAGCGCACGTGTTGACCCTGAAAGGCCGCGCCGATCAGGTACGGTTGGGGTCGCGCGTCGGGGCGCTCCGGCTTGCCGAGGATCTGCTCGAGGTGGGCGAAGTCGAGGACCTCGAGACCCTCTTTGGGGATGGGGGCGGTGAGCGGGAGCTCGCGCGCGTCGGCGGGCGCCGGCACCGCGGCGTGGAGCGCGGCGAGGCGGTCCATGCCGGGGCGGAGCGCGGCGATGGCGGCCTCCATGCGCTGGACGGTCTCCGCGGACGGGCCGCCGCCGCATCCCGCGACGATGATGATGAGGGTGGCAAGGGCGGAGCGAAGGGGGGGCTGCATGATGATCTCCTCGACGGTTGCGTCGCGTGGGGAGCGCGGACCCTGGTGCAGGGGAACCCCGCCCGCAACTACCTGCGAGGTCATCCGGCCGGCAGCGCCGCCAGCAGCGCGGCCGCGCGCGTCCGCGCGCCTCACCTGCAAGGCTGACCGAACGGTCCACGGTTTACCGCGCGCCGTGGCCAGGTCCCGTGCCCCTGGACTCGATAACCAGAGAGGTGAGCATGGGTCGGTCGTCCTGGGCGATGGCGGTGGTGGTGCTGGCGGCGTGTGAGAGCCCGGGTGGCGGGGGCGGCGGTGGCCCGTTCGCGGTCCCCGACGCGACGAGCACGCCGTCGGTCGATGCGGTGGGGTCGGGCGACGAGGTCGGCGTCGAGGGGCCCGGCGAGACGAGCGAGGAGGTCACGCTCAACGAGACGACCAGCGAGCCGGGCGGGCCACGGGTGCTGCAGCTCGCGAGCAACGTGCGTCGCATCACGCAGGGTGAGGCGGTGGTGCTGAGCGCGATCGTCACCGATCCGGACGGGATCGACGATCTGATCGGCGGCACGCTGCTCGACCCGACGACGGGCAGCACCTATGGCGCGTTCGCGACCGCGGCCGCGGAGGGGGCCTACGAGGTGACACTGTCGTGGGCGCAGATGCAGCAGACCTCGCCGATCGACTTCACGACCTCGGCCGAGCGCGTCTTCGTCGCGGAGTTCTTCGACCAGGCGGGCCTCACGAGCCGCGCGGAGATCGCGATCGAGCTGCACTGCGACGGCGCGGCTGCGTGTGACGGCGAGTGCGGGCTCGTGCGCTGCGGCGGGAGCTGCCAGCACACCGACTTCGCCTGGGACCCGAGCAACTGCGGCACGTGCGGCAACGCGTGCGCGGCGGGGGCGAGCTGCGAGTACGGCGAGTGCGTGTGTGACGGGGAGATCTGCAGCGACACCTGCGTGGCGACCACCTTCGACGCGGCCAACTGCGGCGGGTGTGGGCAGGCGTGCACCGGCGACAACTGGTGCGATCAAGGTCGCTGCTCGTGCGCCGACGGCGTCTGCCCCGGCTCCGAGCGCTGCCTCACCTTCGCCAACGGCGGCGGCGGCGAGGATGAGATGTGCTTCTCGCTCGGCGGACCGCGCGTCGCGGGCGCCGCGCTCGGGCCGATCGAGCTCGAGGTCGACGGCGCGTGGGTGCCGCTGTGTCAGGTCGCGGGGTGGTCGGCCGAGGCCACGGCCATGGTGGTGTGCCGCCAGCTCGGGCTCGGGCAGGCGGTCGAAGTCCAGGTCGGCCCGGTGGAGCACGAGGGGGAACTGGTCGCCCACCTGCAGTGCGCCGGCAACGAGGCCAACCTCGCCAACTGCGGCACGTCGATCGGCACCTGGTGCAGCTTCAACGAGCACATCTCGGCGCGCTGTGGTCAGGGCTGCATGCCGAGCTGCGACGGGAGGCAGTGCGGGGACGACGGCTGCGGCGGGACCTGCGGCGTGTGCGAGATGGGCGAGGCGTGCGAGGGCGGCCAGTGCGTCGTCAACGGTGGCGGTGAGTGGATCTGCGACGGCGCCTACTACGGCACGCGCGACGGATGCGACTGCGGCTGCGGCGCGGTCGACCCGGACTGCGAGAGCACCGCGCTGTCGGCCTGCGAGTACTGCGATGGCTGCGCGACGAGCTGCGAGCAGATCGATCCGAGCTACAACGCGCACTGCCGTTGAGATCGCGGGGCCGTCATCATATATAGCGTCGCCCCCGGGTCCCGGGGGTGGAGGAGCGATGGCGATCGAGCTCGACCTGGCGCTGGACGACCATGGGCCGAAGTACCTCGAGTCGCGGCGTGAGCCGCGGGTCGGGGACGTCGCCATCTTCGGGGTGCCCTTCGACGGCACCACCTCGTTCCGGCCGGGCGCGCGCTTCGGGCCGGACGCGCTGCGCGCGGTCTCGGTGGTGCTCGAGAGCTACTCGCCGGATCTCGATCTCGATCTCGCCGAGATCGGCTACTGCGATCTCGGCAACCTCGAGGTGCCGATGGGCCCGCCCGAGCCGATGGTCGAGCGCGTGCGTGCGGCCGTGACGGCGCTGATGCAGGCGGGGCTCGTGCCGCTCATGCTCGGCGGCGAGCACTCGGTCACGACCGGGGCCGTCGAGGCGGTGCACGCGCGCCACCCGGACCTCCTGCTGGTGCAGCTCGACGCGCACGGCGATCTGCGCGAGAGCTACCTCGGCCAGCACCACAACCACGCCTGCACCATGCGACGCTGTCTCGCGACGGTCGGTGCCGACGGGCTCGTGCAGGTCGGGATCCGCTCGGGCACGCGTGAGGAGCTCGTCGAGATGCGGCAGGCGCGGCGCCTGGTCGAGCCCGAGAGCGCGCCCT
Organism: Deltaproteobacteria bacterium; assembly: GCA_011526585.1. Classification (GTDB taxonomy): domain Bacteria; phylum Myxococcota_A; class UBA9042; order PHBI01; family PHBI01; genus WYBB01. The sequence goes on along the minus strand of WYBB01000088.1, from coordinate 1,679 downwards.
GGCCGGGCGGGCTCTCCGCGGCGCGTGATCCGACGCGGCGCCACCCGATGGGCGAGGCGCTGGCGGCGCTCATCGCCGCGCGCGGCGAGCGGCCGATCTACCTGACGGTGGATCTCGACGTCTTCGACCCGGGTGTGTTGCCGGGCACGGGCACGCCCGAGCCGGGTGGGATCTTCTGGCCGGACTTCCGCGCCATCCTCGACGCGATCCCGGCGGGCCGGCTGGTCGCGGCCGACGTGGTCGAGCTCTCGCCGGCGCTCGACCCCAGCGGCGGATCCAGCGTATATGCGGCCAAGGTCGTGCGCGAGGTGGCGCTGCGCCTGCACGCCGACGCGCGGCTGACAACGCAACGGGAGGCTTAGGAGCACATGGGATTTCGAACCACACACTGGCTGGCGCCGGGGCTGGTCGCCGAGGCGCGCGTGGCGGCCAAGGGCAGGGGCGTCTACACCACGCGGCCGATCGCCAGGGGCGAGACGGTGACGGTGTGGGGGGGCGACATCCTGAACCGCGAGCAGCTCGCGCAGTGCAGCGACGAGCAGCAGATGCACGCGGTGCAGGTGTGGGAGGGTCTCTATCTGACGCCGCATCGCGAGGCGGAAGCCGCGGACTGCTTCAACCACTCGTGCGATCCGAACGTCGGCGTGAAGGGCCAGATCGTGCTGCAGGCCATGCGCGACATCGCGGCCGGCGAGGAGCTCTGCTTCGACTACGCCACGACGGACTCGAGTGATTACGACGAGTTCCAGTGCGCATGCGGCGCGGCGAGCTGCCGTGGCACCGTGCGCGGTGACGACTGGAAGCGCGCCGACCTGCGCGAGAAGTACCGCGGCTGGTTCTCGCTCTATCTGCAGCAGCGCATGGATCGCGAGACGTAGCGGGCGGGCGCGACCCGGTCCGCTCTCCTCGCTCGAGCGCGCATCGCCCCGTGCCTACTCGCCGTCGGTACAGACGGCCAGCGGGCCGCGAGGATAGGCCGGGTTCTCCGCGTCCTCCATCATGCACTGGAACATGATGGACGCGACGACATCGACGTGCTCGTAGTCGGTCGCGAGCCCGGTGCCGCCACCTGCGTCGAGGGGGTGGCGCGTGCAGATCCGGTTGCCCTTGCTGTCGGCCAGCGCGAGCGGCTCGATGGCGACGGACGGCATCTCGGCGAGCGCGTTGAGCAGCGGATCGCCGGAGTCGTCGAGCTCGAAGTCGAACGAGGCCGCGAGCGGGTAGCTGCTGAACGCGCCGGCCGGCGAGGCGGGAAAGCCGCCGTCGTCGGTCGCGCTGAAGCCGGTCAAGAGCGAGCAGCCCGCGAAGCTCCAGTCGAGTGCGCCCGACGTCGGCAGGGCGTCGTAGCCGGGGAAGAAGTAGGACCCATCGGAGCACGTGGCGTCGTTGCAGCACACCTCGTAGGTGTCTCCCTGGACCAGAGAGGGGCAGTCGCAGAAGCCATCGCCGTCGCCGTCGGCGCAGTCGCAGATCCCGTTGCCCGGATTGGCGTCGGCGTCGTCGTTGCAGATGGCGACGTTGCTCCACCACTTTTCGAGCAGCGCGAAGTCGAAGCCGATCGCCTGGTTCATGTAGATCTTGCCGAGCCCGGGGAGCTGCTCGACGCCGGTGTAGTTGGCGTTCTCCCAGGCGATACGGTCGATGAGCGAGGAGAGCGGCGGATTCACCGTGAGGTCTCC